>NZ_JBGCUN010000002.1:300000-492500 GCF_041103235.1 Yoonia sp. R2331
TTGCGACGCTGGATGATGCGGGGTTTCGCGCAAAGTTCAGCGGATCGCCGATCAAGCGGATCGGGCGCGACCGGTTCCTGCGCAATGTGCTTTATGCGATGGGCAATGCGGCGGACCCGGCATTGCTGACCCCGGCTGAGGCCCTCGTCAATGACCCGGACCCGGTTGTCGCGGATGCGGCGCGTTGGGCGGTGGCAAGGTTACGCGCAATCGCGTGATCGCCCCGCGACAGGGTCACATTTCGCCCTATCTTGAAGGGGTGAAACGCTGATGAAGGAGTGTCCATGCGCCTTGCCATTCTGTTTGCCATGATCCCGATGATGTCGCTTGCGCAGGTCAGTCAGGGCCCGCCGAACGCCGATTTTCAGCCCGCTTTTGCCAATCAGACGCGCGCACCAGCGATGGCCGCCACCCCGGTGACGGTGACGCGGTTTGCGCGCGGGTTGGATGCGCCTTGGGGCATTGCAAGGCTACCGTCGGGCCAATTTCTGGTGACGGAAAAGGGCGGTGCTATGCGGATTGTTAACAGTGATGGCGCAGTCTCTGCCCCTTTGGGCGGTGTGCCACGTGTGGCCGCTGGCGGGCAGGGCGGGCTGTTGGATGTAGCAGTCTCGCCCGATTTCAGCCGCGACCGCACAGTGTTCTGGACCTATGCCAAGCCGGTCAGCGGTGGCGCGGTGACGGCTGCGGCGCGTGGCACCTTGGGTGCGGATGGGCAGCTGAGCGATGTGCGCGATATCTTTGTGCAGGGGCCTGCGACCTCTGGCGGGCGACACTTTGGCAGCCGGATCGTGCCGGACCCGGATGGCACCGTCTGGATCACCACCGGTGATCGGGGCGCGGGCGATCGTGGGACGCTGGTGCAGGACCCCGGCAGCACACATGGCAAGGTGATCCGGGTGAATGCCGATGGAACGATCCCGACGGATAACCCTTTTGTCGGACGCGCGGGCGATGATGCGATCTGGTCACTGGGGCACCGCAATGCGCAGGGCGCGGCCCTAGGCCCCGGCGGGCTTTGGGCCGTGGAACACGGGCCGCGTGGGGGTGATGAGCTGAACCAACCACGGGCGGGGCGCAACTATGGCTGGCCGCTGGTGTCCTATGGGATCAACTATCGCGGCAGCGACATTGGTGCGGGACAGGCCCGCGCCGCCGGGATGGAAGAGCCGGTTTATTATTGGGACCCGGTGATCGCGCCCAGCAATATGGCGTTCTACGCGGGCAGCTATGCGCCATGGCGCGGGGATATTCTGGTGGGGTCGCTCAACCCCGGCGGGCTGGTCCGGCTGACGCTGGATGGTGGCCGGGTCACGGGTGAGGAAAGGCTGTTGGATGGTGTGGGCCGAGTCCGCGATGTGGAAGTGTTGCCAGATGGCGCGGTGCTGGTGCTGACCGACGCCGGAGAGATCCTGCGGGTGCAACCGGGATGAGCCTGAAGCTGTGGTTGGCGCGTGGGGCAGCCCGGATCGAACGCGGGATCGAGCAGGTCATCGTCAGGCCGCGCACGGCGCAGGTGATCGCGCCCTACGCAGGCTATGCGACGCCCGATCATCTGGTGGTGCGGGGCCGTGTGTTGGCCGCGCAACGGGTGGAACAGGTGCAAACCAGACAAAGCCGGATGCGCAACATGCGGTCGATGTTGCGGATGTTCCTGACCGATGAGGTGGCGGATGTCGCGGTGCGCGCAGGCGGGGTCGAAGGGCGCAGTGATGAAGAGGGGTATTTCACCTTGCTTTTGCCGCGCGGCCAGAAGAGCGGCTGGGTCGATGTGACCGTGACAGCCGGAGATATCGAAGCCATTTGCCCAGTGCGTGTGACAGGGCCGGGGGCGGACTTTGCCGTCATCTCGGACGTGGATGACACGATGATGGCAACCGGTGCGTGGTCACTCAGGCGCAATTTGTGGACGACGCTGACCGGCAATTCGGCCACGCGCGAGGTCTTTGCCGGCGCGGTGGACCTGATGGATGTGCTGCGCGGACAGGACCGCAACCCAATCTACTATGTCAGCTCTTCCCCGTGGAACCTGCATGATTTTCTGGCCGCGGTCTTTGCCCGCGCGGGGCTGCCGCGCGGGCCGATGTTTCTGCGCGACTATGGGATCAGCGAGACCCAGTTCATCACCGGCACACACGGTGATCACAAGGGGGCGGCGATTGATATCTTGATGGCCGCGCACCCCGATCTGCCCTTTGTGCTGGTGGGTGACACCGGTCAGCATGATCCGCATGTCTATGCCGCAGCGGCCCAGCGGCATCCCGGGCGCATCGCACGGGTCATCTTGCGGACCGCTGGGGCCATCGGACCAGAGGATGAAGCCGAGGTCGCCGTGCTGAAAGCGGCTGGCGTCAAGGTGCATATGGCGGACGACTATCGCGCGGCCATTGCGGACCTGAAAGACAGCCACGCGCCAGACGCATAGCAGCTAACACCAGATCACGGATTGAAGGCCGAACGCCGCTGCGTAGTTTGCGCCTATGCATCCCCTGCGCGGCATCCTGTTCAAAATCCTGTCGGTCGTGACCTTTATGGGCATGGCCTCGATGGTGAAAGCAGCAAGCGTCGATGTCCCACCCGGTCAGGCGGTATTTTTCCGGTCGTTCTTTGCCTTGCCGGTCATTTTCGGCTGGCTGGCGTTTCGGGGTGAATTGCGCAGTGGCTTGAAGACCCAAAACCCGATGGGCCATGTTTGGCGCGGGCTGGTGGGGACAACGGCCATGGGGCTGATGTTCACCGGATTGGGTCTGTTGCCGCTGCCAGAAGTGACGGCCATCGGCTATGCCGCGCCACTGTTGGTGGTGATCTTCGCGGCGATGTTTCTGGGCGAAGAGGTGCGCGGCTTTCGCCTGTCAGCCGTGGCGCTGGGGATGGTCGGTGTGCTGATCGTGTTGTCGCCGCGCCTTTCGGTCGGCGCAGGCCTGAACACGGCAGAAACGCTGGGTGCGGTGGTCGTGTTGATGGGGGCCATGATGGCCGCAATGGCGCAGGTTTTCGTGCGCAAACTGGTTCAGACCGAAGGCACCGCTGCAATCGTGTTCTGGTTTTCCGTGACCTCCAGCACATTGGCGCTGTTCACGCTGCCTTGGGGATGGGCGATGCCCTCGCCCACAGTGGTGGTGCTGCTGGTCACGGCTGGGCTTTTGGGCGGGACCGGGCAAATTCTGCTGACATCAAGCTATCGCTATGCCGATGCGTCACTGGTGGCGCCCTTTGATTATACCTCGATGCTGCTGGCGCTGATCATTGGCTATCTGGTCTTTGACGAAGTGCCGACAGGCACCATGCTGCTGGGTGCGGGCATTGTGATCCTTGCTGGTGTGCTGATTATCTGGCGCGAACGGAAACTGGGACTGGCCCGCGCGCAGCAACGCAAGGCGATGGGACACCCGGGCGGAAATTAGCGCCGCCGCGTCCGGCAAGACTCCGCCCGCGAAATGTGGTAGAAATAAGGCCTGTTCGATGTTTCGTGTGATGAGAGTAATGAATATGAATGCCACGGGTGGTGTGCAGGGCGCGTTTCTGGAACGCGCGGTTCGCAAGCAAAAACAAGCGGTTGAGGCGTCTAAAGCGCTGCCGCCTGAAGAACCGGAACCGTTGAAAACTCAAGAAGAATCGCCACTGGATCGCGCAAAAAGCAACTTGCGGTATCTTTTGGGCATTGGGCCCGTGCGAAAGCACTAGCCCCCGGTTTTTTGGCGATTTCGCCGACATCTGTTAGACTGCGGTCATGGATGGAGGATTGAGATGATTGCACAACGCACCCAAGACCAACCCGCCCCACGGACCAAACGGCTGGTTGATATCGAAAAGTCCAAATACCCCAGCAAGGCCACGCTTGCGCTGCAAAAGCGGCCCAGACGCGAAAATGCCGCGCAACGGGCACGGCATTTCCTGCGGATTGAAAAGGGTGGTGAGGCCTAAAAGCGGTTCTTGAGGCCAGCCGATTTCAGTATCGCATTGGCGGTGTGGCGGCTTTTCAGATTCTTGGGCACAGTCAACGTGACCTTTGGCTGCCCGCCACGCCACTTTTCGTGTGACCCTTTACCACCGGGAACCTTTTCGAAAAGGTGTTGGCGCAGCAGCGCTGTGACCTTGCGGTGAAACTCTGACACGGGATCAGGATGTGGCTGGGCCGCTTGACGCCTGACGCCAGAATACCGTTGGGATCAATTCGCGCAAAGGCTTGCTGGCAAGATCTGCCTTTGCGATGTGATTTTCGACAATCAGGTCTGTCGCGTGCGCGCGCACTTCGCTTTCGAATTCTTCAAGCGTGTCGGCTTCGATGTGAAGTCCGGTGATGTTGCTTTCGGAAATCCAGACCTCTGCCTCGTTATCCCAGACAGCTGTCACTTCGAAATTGAGGTTGGACATCGGATGCTCCTGCCCGGTTGCTATGACGCAAGATTCGCATATTGCGAACAACCGGGCAAGTGTCGCGGCGGCTTAGACCCGCACCAGTTTCTCGTAGCTGTCGGCCACGTCCAGTGTCAAAGCGCCGACCTCAAAGGTGTAGTCGCCAATTTGGCCGACGGGCGTGACCTCGGCCGCGGTGCCGGTCAGCCAGCATTGCTGAAAACCCTCAAGTTCTTCAGGCATGATGTGGCGTTCGTGGACAGTCACGCCCTTTTCGCGCAGCATCTTGATGACCGTCTGGCGGGTCAGGCCGTTCAGGAAGGCATCAGCGGTGGGGGTGTGGACCTCTCCGTCTTTCACAAAGAACAGGTTCGCGCCCGTGCATTCGGCAACATAGCCGCGATAGTCGAACATCAGCGCGTCTGAGCAGCCTTTTGCCTCTGCAGCGTGTTTCGACATGGTGGCGATCATGTAGAGCCCTGCCGCCTTGGCGTCATGCGGGATGGTTTCGGGGCTGGGGCGCTTCCATTTGGCGATGTCGAGTTTCGCGCCCTTGGTTTTAGCGTCGCCATAGTAGTTGCCCCAGGCCCAGGCCGCGATGCAGGTGCGCACCGGGTTCTTGGCAGAGGCGACGCCCATGTCCTCACCCGCGCCGCGCCACGCAAAGGCGCGCACGTAAGCATCGGTCAGATTGTTGGCGGCCAGAACCTTTGCCTTGGCGGCGGAAAGTTCGTCAGAAGTGTAGGGAATTTCGAAATCCATGCGGCTGGCAGAGAAATGCAGCCGGTCAGAATGTTCACGGTCAAGGAAGATCTTGCCGTTATAGCAGCGTTCGCCCTCGAACACTGAAGAGGCATAGTGCAGCGCGTGGGTCAGGACGTGAACCTGTGCGCCGCGCCAGTCAACCAATTGGCCATCCAGCCAGATTTTGCCATCACGATCATCGTAACCCGCCATTGGAACCTCCCGCTACGGATTTGCATTTGTTGCGTAAGTAGGTCCGCATCGGACATAAAATTGCGCAAATTCTGTGAATCGGTATCAATCGCGCCTTGGAATGTCAACAAGGCTGACGTATCTTCACACCAAAGAGGGGGAGACACAATGGCGCAGGGGACACCCGGAGGGACCGGACAAAGCCTGCTGTTCCTGACCGACGAGCAGTTGCGCAAGGGGATCGAGGCGATGTTTTTCGCCTATCGCGGCTTTACGGCTGATCCGGATCGCATCCTGTCGGATCAAGGCTATGGCCGGGCGCATCATCGGGCGATCCATTTCATCCATCGCAGCCCCGGCACAACGGTCAATAACCTGTTGTCGGTGCTTGGCGTGACGAAACAATCGCTTAATCGTGTATTGCGCACTTTGATCGAGGACGGTTTGGTAGCGAGCACGGTAGGCAAGCGCGACAAGCGCGAGCGACATTTGACGCTGACCGATGCCGGGGCCGCGCTGGAACGGGCCCTGTCGGACGCACAACGCGACCGGATGCGCCACGCTTACCGCACCGCCGGGCCAGAGGCCGTGGCGGGCTTTCGGCAGGTGCTGGAGGCGATGATGGATGAAGAAATGCGCTTTTACTATGACGCGCTGAAGGACCAGGTTGATGAACGCTGACGACGCCCATTTGTTGATTGTTGACGATGACGAACGCATTCGGACGTTGTTGCAGAAGTTCCTGATGCGGTCGGGGTTTCTGGTCAGTGGCGCGCGCGATGCCGCCCACGCGCGGCGCATTCTGTCGGGGTTGGAATTCGATCTGATCGTGCTGGATGTGATGATGCCGGGCGAAGATGGCATGAGCCTGTGCCGCGATCTGCGCAAGACCATCACCACGCCGATCCTGTTGTTGACCGCTAAAGGTGAGACGGATGACCGGATCACCGGGTTGGAAGCAGGGGCCGATGACTATCTGGCCAAGCCGTTTGAACCCAAAGAGCTGTTGTTGCGGATCAATGCGATCCTGCGGCGCGTGCCACAGGCCGAGCCGGTGGTGGTTGCACCCAAGGTGCTGAACCTGGGCCCGATCCGCTATGACATCGCGCGCGGTGAGATGTGGCAGGGTGATGATCTTGTGCGGTTGACCGCCACCGAGAGCCAGTTGATGCGCATCTTTTCCAGCGCGCCGGGCGAGGCGATGACCCGCGCGCGGCTGGTCGAAGAGCTCAGCCGGTCCGGTGGGCAAACGCAGGAACGCGCCGTCGACGTGCAGATCACCCGGCTGCGTCGCAAGATCGAGGCCGATCCCAAACAGCCCCGCTATCTGCAAACCGTCCGCGGTGCCGGATATATGTTGGCCCCCGATTAAGGGGCAACGCCCCTTAATCGGGGGCCGGTGCGGGTAAGCGATTTTGCTTGCAAAATTGCGGCCGCACACAGGTGGGCAGTGCGAAACAGCCAGCGTCGCGCTTCGTTTGCTCTCTTGGGGTGGGGGCGGTGCCCGCCCGTCGCCATTTCCCCTCGGACCAATGGCGCGAAAATCACGACCCCCTTTTTGGGGGCTTTGCCCCCGTCCGCAAGCGGACTCCCCCAGGATTATTTTGGCCAGAAGAAGTTGCAGGTTCCGGCGCGATGGGGGAGGTTGCGGGCATGACCACAGCATTGATCACCCACCCCGATTGTTATGACCATGTGACCCCGCCCGGCCACCCCGAACAGGTGGCGCGGTTGGATGCCGTTTTGGGCGCGCTGAACGGGATGGACCTTTTGCGCGTGAAGGCCCCATTGGGGGCAGAGGACGACATTCTGCGCTGTCATCCGCAGGGACATATCAACAGCATCCGCCGTGCCGCCCCTACCGAAGGCTGGCGGTCGCTGGATGCGGATACCCATATGTCCGTGGGCACGCTGGCCGCCGCGTTCCGTGGGGTGGGCGGGATTGTCCGCGCGGTTGATCTGGTGATGGCGGGCGAGGCCGGCAATGCCTTTGTCGCGATGCGCCCACCCGGCCACCATGCAGAGCGTGAGACGGCGATGGGGTTTTGTTTCTTTGGCAATGTCGCGATTGCGGCGAAATATGCGCTGGATCATCACGGGTTGGACCGTGTGGCGATTGTCGATTTCGACGTGCATCACGGCAATGGCACGCAGGATCTGGTCGAAGAAGACGCACGCATCCTGTTCTGTTCCACCCATCAAAGCCCGCTGTATCCCGGCACCGGGGCCGCGCATGAAACGGGCGTGGGCAATGTGCTGAACGTGCCCTTGCCGGGCGGCACCGGTTCAAAGCCGTTTCGCGATGTGATGGAGCGGGTCGTGTTGCCAAGGGTCGATGCGTTCTCTCCGCAACTTCTGCTGATTTCGGCGGGATTTGATGCACATGAGGCTGATCCATTGGCGGGGATGAACCTGACGACAGAGGATTTTGCCTGGGTGACGGACCGGCTGTGCGATGTGGCGGCTGAACATTGCGCGGGCCGGGTGGTATCAAGCCTTGAGGGCGGGTATGACCTTGAGGCGCTGGGTGCGGCTGCGGCGGCCCATGTGACAGTATTGAAGGAGCGGGCGACATGAGTGATGTCGATGCGATGAGCTTTGAAGACGCGATGAAAGAGCTGGAACAGGTTGTGGGCCAGTTGGAGCGCGGTGATGTGGCGCTGGACGAGTCGATCAAGCTGTACGAGCGGGGGGCTGCGTTGAAAGCCCGCTGTGAAGCCAAGCTGAAAGAGGCCGAAGAAAAGGTCGCCAAGATTACGCTGGATGGCTCCGGTCAACCCACCGGGACCGCGCCGCTGGATGACTGACTTTGCCGACGCATTGCGTCAGGCGCAGGCGGTTGTTGCGGCCCGGATGGCGGCCGCGATGGCCCCGCGTGATGGCGTCCTGAAAGAGGCGGCGACCTATGCGCTGGAAGGTGGCAAGACGCTGCGCGGATTTCTGGTGTTGGAAGGTGCGGCGCTGCACGGGATCAGCGCCGGTCAGGCCGGGGATGCGGCACTGGCGATTGAAGCCTTGCACGCCTATTCGCTGATCCACGATGATCTGCCGTGCATGGATGACGACGACCTGCGCCGGGGCAAGCCAACCGTGCATCGCAAATGGGATGAGGCGATTGCCGTGCTGACGGGTGACGCGCTTCAGACGTTGGCGTTCGAGGCGCTGGGCGATCTGGGGCTTGATGATGCGGCCAAACTGCGGTTGATCCGCACGTTGGCGCATGCCGCAGGCATCGACGGGATGATCGGCGGGCAAATGCTGGACATTGCTGCAGAGACCGCAGCCACGCCGCTGACGCTAGATCAGATCATCACCTTGCAAAGTGGCAAGACCGGCGCGCTGATCACCTGGTCCTGCTGTGCGGGCCCCCGGATGGCGGGCGCGGATGAGGCGCCTTTGCGGGCCTATGGCGATGCACTTGGCCTCGCCTTTCAAATCGCGGATGACATTTTGGACGTGGAAGGCGATGCCGCCGCCGTGGGCAAGGCCGTACGCAAGGACGATGCTGCCGGAAAGGCGACATTTGTTTCGCTTTTGGGGCTGGATGGGGCGAAAAGCCGCGCAAGCGAACTGGTGGATTCGGCCTGTGATGCGCTAAATCCCTATGGGGCGAAGGCTGACACCTTGCGCGAGGCTGCGCAATTTGTCATCGCCCGGGACAGATAGGAAACGACATGACCGAACGCCCTGTGACCCCCCATTTGGATCGTGTCACCACACCTGCCGATATGAAGGGGATGTCTGATGCCGAGTTGCGCCGGCTTGCCGATGAGGTCCGCGAAGAGATGATCAGTGCGGTCAGCGTCACCGGCGGGCATCTGGGCGCGGGCCTGGGTGTGGTGGAACTGACCGTGGCGCTGCACGCGGTTTTTGCTGCGCCCAAGGACAAGATCATCTGGGACGTCAGCCACCAATGTTATCCGCACAAGATTCTGACTGGGCGGCGTGACCGCATCCGTACCTTGCGGATGAAGGACGGGCTATCGGGGTTCACCAAGCGCAGCGAAAGCGAATATGACCCCTTTGGTGCCGCGCATTCCAGCACCTCGATTTCCGCCGCACTTGGCTTTGCCACGGCGCGCGATCTGGGCGGTGAAGGCGGTGATGCGATTGCGGTGATCGGTGACGGCGCGATGTCGGCGGGCATGGCCTATGAGGCGATGAACAACGCGGGCCATCTGAAAAAACGGCTGATTGTGATCCTGAACGACAACGAAATGTCGATTGCCCCGCCGGTGGGCGCGATGTCGTCTTATCTGAGCCAGCTTTATGCAGGTGAGCCGTTTCAAGAGCTAAAGGCGGCAGCGAAGGGGGCCGTCAGCCTGCTGCCCGAACCCTTCCGCGAAGGGGCCAAGCGGGCCAAGGATATGGTCAAGCACATGACCGTGGGCGGCACGCTGTTTGAACAACTGGGGTTCAGCTATCTGGGCCCGATTGACGGGCATGACATGGATCAGCTGCTGGCTGTCTTGCGTACGGTCAAGGCACGCGCCACAGGGCCGATCCTGATCCATGCGATCACAAAGAAGGGCAAAGGCTATGGCCCGGCAGAGGCCGCGCGCGACAAGGGCCACGGGGTTGGCACGTTCAACGTGGTCACGGGTGAGCAGAAGAAAGCCCCGTCCAACGCGCCCAGCTATACGAGCGTTTTTGCCGACACATTGGTCAAAATGGCCGAAACAGACTCTAAAATCTGCGCGATCACGGCGGCAATGCCCGATGGCACCGGGTTGAACAAGTTCATGCAGCGCTATGCCTCGCGCTGCTTTGACGTGGGGATAGCCGAACAACACGCGGTGACCTTTGCCGCTGGGTTGGCCGCCGGTGGGATGAAGCCGTTTTGCGCGCTTTATTCGACGTTCTTGCAGCGCGGCTATGATCAGGTGGTGCATGATGTGGCGATCCAGCGCCTGCCAGTACGCTTTGCGATTGACCGTGCCGGGCTGGTGGGGGCTGACGGCGCAACCCATGCGGGCGCGTTTGATGTGGCCTATCTGGCAAACCTGCCGGGGTTTGTGGTGATGGCCGCCGCGGATGAGGCCGAGCTGGTGCGCATGGTCGCGACGGCCGCGGCCTATGAGGACGGGCCGTCCGCCTTCCGGTTCCCACGTGGCGAAGGCGTGGGCGTCGAGATACCCGAGGGTGCGGAGCCATTGGAGATCGGCAAGGGCCGGATCGTCAAAACAGGCTCTAAAGTAGCGATTTTGTCGTTTGGAACGCGCCTCGCAGAGGTCGAAACCGCCTGTGAAGCACTTGCGGCAAAGGGCATCACCCCAACGATTGCCGATGCCCGTTTCGCCAAGCCGCTGGACAGGGACATGATCCTGAAACTGGCAGCAGAGCACGACGCGCTGATAACCATTGAGGAAGGGTCAGTCGGTGGATTTGGGTCACATGTGGCGCAGTTGCTGGCGGATGAGTGTGTGTTCGATCACGGGCTGAAGTATCGCTCGATGGTGCTGCCCGATATCTTCATCGACCAAGCCAGCCCGCGCGACATGTACGCGGTCGCGGGCCTGAATGCCGAGGATATCGAGGCGAAGGTGCTTGAGGTGCTGGGCGTGGCGTCTGTGGGGAAGCGGGCGTAGTCTGATAGGTTCCGCTTGGCGATGGGCCCGGAGGGCAGAAGCCCTTGCTCTGGGCCCGTCAGCGCTGCGCTCCAAGGTAGCAAGTTCTAGGTCGCTGTCCTGACAGCATGTAAGCTCGAAGGTCCGCAACGAAGAAACACCTTCCTTCAATCGCAAAAGGTCTGGTGGTACGAAGTCCCTATGACTAATCGCCACTTTAGCAGGCTATTTGGGTCCAGTCCCCGAACAACCTTCCAGTTTCAACCCCGTTGGAAGGAAGAACTGGTTGTGACGGGCCCAGGCGGTTCGTTCATTCTCGAACTCGCGATGGGTGCGTATTCTGTATATCTGCCAACTCAGGAGGTTTGGGAAAAGAAGGCCCCAGGGTGGGCAAGAGACCTTTGGCCGGTTCTAAAAAATGAACTGGAGGACTGGTGCGCCCAAAACAACGCTGAGCTTTACATCGAAGACGAGTCGCCCGTGTACGTGGAGAGATAGAGATCGCAACTTATGTCCTGTTGCAGACCCTACCCCCGCCCTTCCAACCGCTTCTCAATCGCGTCCAGCTTCGCCATCACCTCATCCCGGTAGGCATCGGTAGCGGCGACGTCCTCTTCGTGGTGGGCGTCTTGCATGGAGTTCACGATCAGACCCACCAGCAGGTTCACCACCGCAAAGGTCGTGACCATGATGAAGGGGATGAAGAAGGCCCAGGCATATGGGTAGACCTCCATCACCGGGCGGACGATTCCCATGGACCAGCTTTCCAGCGTCATGATCTGAAACAACGAATAGGCCGATTGCCCGAGTGACCCGAACCATTGCGGGAAACTTGCGCCGAAGAGTTTGGTCGCCATGACAGCGCCGATGTAGAAGATGATCCCCATCAGCATGAAAACCGACCCCATGCCGGGCAGCGCTGTGATGAAACCTTCGACCACGCGGCGCAGGCTGGGCGCGACCGAGACGACGCGCAGCACCCGCAGGATGCGCAGCGCCCGCAGGACTGACAGCCCTTGGGCGGCGGGCACCAAGGCGATGCCGACGATCACAAAATCAAAGATGTTCCAGCCATCGCGGAAGAACGCGAGGCGATGGGCGAAAAGTTTCAGCGCAATCTCGGTCACGAAGATCGCCAGACAGATCGCATCAAGCCGCAGGATCAGTGGGCCATAGGTGGCCATGACGGTCGATGACGTCTCAAGCCCCAAGATGACGGCGTTGAACAGGATCACCGCGATGATCCCGCGCCGCACGGCGGCGTGGTCAAGAAAGGCGGCGAT
This sequence comes from Yoonia sp. R2331, assembly GCF_041103235.1. Lineage (NCBI taxonomy): Bacteria > Pseudomonadati > Pseudomonadota > Alphaproteobacteria > Rhodobacterales > Paracoccaceae > Cognatiyoonia > Cognatiyoonia denitrificans. The sequence continues at coordinate 312,143 of NZ_JBGCUN010000002.1, forward strand.
GGCTGTGCGCATGGTGGTGCTGGTCCCGTTGCTGTCCCGTGTGGATATGTGGCGCGTGCGGCATGGCTTCAAGGGAAATCGCGACGCAGGGTCAGGGTTTGCAAGCGGGCGCTGCGCGCGGCAGTCTGGCGCAAACCGGAGGGACCACATGAAAGCCGTCAAAATCTATCGCTGGATCGTGTTCTTGCTGGCCGCTGGCTATTGCCTGCGCATGGTGTTTCTCAGCGATTATACGAACTTTTCCGGGCCATTCCGGTTTCTGACGGTTTGGGCGCTGTTTTGCTCTTTCTTTGCCGCCAGCCGCATGATGGCGATCGAGGAAGGCCGCAGCACCAAACGCTGGGACGGGTTCGTCAGCATGACCGCGGTCGTGAACGCGATGGTTGTCTATCTTTACTGGTCGCTGTTCCTGAACGATCCAACATCCGTGACCCGCGACGGCAAGCTGGGCGAACCCTATCTGGAGCTTTACCTGCACGGTCTTGGCCCGCTGCTGCAATGGATTGATGCCACCTTCATTCACCGCGCTTTCCGCCGGTTGAAAGCGGGCGCCTTGTGGCTGATTGGCCTGATTAGTGTCTATATTTGCTGGATAGAGTTTGTGGTACAGGCGCTGGCGACGACGCCGCGCGGCACAGTGACCAATGGTCTGCCCTATCCGTTCCTGAACTCGCTGACGGTGCCCGACCGCCTGGCGACTTATGGTACCTATTTTGCCGCCGCCGGGGTGCTGTTGCTGGCCTTTGCGGGCATCGCCTGGGGTGTCAGGCGGATGTTTCCGCGGCTAGAAGGGCCGCAAGCCCTGCCCGATAGTCCGGGTAGCGCAGGGTAACGCCCAGCTCTGTCTTGATCCGGTCGTTCCGCACTTTCTTGCTTTCGGCATAAAAGCTGCGTGCCATTGGCGTCATCTCTGCCGTTGCGAAATCTTCGGCCTCTGGCACGGGCAGGCCCAGCAAGTCGGCCGCATGCGCGATCACGTCTTCGGGCGGGGCCGGGTCATCGTCACAGACGTTGTAAGCTGCACCCGGATTTGGCCGCGCGATGGAGGCGGCGAGGACCTGTGCGATGTCTGTCACATGTGTGCGGCTGAACACTTGTCCGGGCTTGATGATCCGTCGTGCCGTGCCATTGCGCACCTTGGCAAAGGGGCCACGTCCGGGGCCGTAGATGCCCGCAAGGCGGAAGATGTGGAGCGGCAGTCCGGGGATGGCGGACCATTCGCTTTCGGCTCTAACACGGGCGATTCCGCGTTTGGTGGCCGGGGTCAGGGGCGTGTCCTCATCCACCCAATCGCCCTGATGGTCGCCGTAGACCCCGGTCGTGGACAGATAGCCGACCCATTGGAATTGCCCGGCGCGCTGTGCAATTTCATCGCGCAATTCTGCCAGTACCGGGTCGCCGTTTTCATCCGGCGCGGCCGAGATCAACAGATGCGTGGCCGCATCCAGCGCGGGGATCATGTTGGCGCCGGGCCAGATCCGCGGCTCAACCCCGCGCGCCATCATGGCGGCCAGCTTATCCTCGTTCCGGGTGGTGCCGATCACGCGCCAGTCCCGCACATGCGGTTCAAGCGCCTGCGCAGAGTAACCGTGACCGAATGAAAGCAAAGTCTGTGTCATGCCTTGGGATGGCCCAGCACTGGACGGGATGCAAGGTTATGTTAACGTTTGCCTATGCCCAAGCTGCCCAACCTGTCGGATGCTTATGCGCTGTCGTCAGACGATGGCATTCGCGCGCTTTATGACGCTTGGGCGCAGACCTATGACGCCGGTTTTGGCGAGGCGATGGGGTATCAATTGCCGCGGGCCGTCGCCCTTGCGTTTGCTGGTGCTGGTGGCGTGGGCCCCGTGCTTGATTTCGGGGCCGGTACCGGGCTGGTCGCGGACCATTTGGCGCACATGCGGATCGGTCCCATTGACGCTGTCGACCTGTCCGAAAAGATGCTGCGTGTTGCCCAAAGCAAAGGCCACTATCGCGACCTTTACAGTGACGACATTTTTGAACCTGGTCACACCCTTGCGCCTGCGTCCTATGCCGGGATCGTCAGTGCCGGGACATTCACTCATGGACACGTTGGGCCAGAAGGTTTGCGGCCTCTTCTTGCACTCGCAGCCCCCGGTGCTACCTGCGTGCTGTCTGTCAATGCCGGACATTACGATTCTGCCGGATTTGCCCCTGTATTGTCCGCTTTAGACACTGTTTTTGCCGAACGGAAGGCACAGGACGTGCGCATCTACGATGACCGCGCCGAGGAACAGCATCGCAACGATCTGGCCAAGCTTCTGATCCTGAAACTGCGCTAACGTCCCTTCCAGACAGGATCGCGCTTTTCCGCAAAGGCGCGCGCGCCCTCTGCCTGATCCTCGCTGGCGTAGAGCCGGTCAACAGTTGGCAACTGCCGTTTGGTGATCCGGTTCATGCTGTCTTGAAATTTCGCATCTTCCGCATCGCGCACGATCTCTTTGATCGCGGCATAGACCAGCGGCGGGCCACTTGCGATCAGTCCGGCCATCTTCTGCGCTTCGGCCATCAGGTCTGGCCCCGGATGAATATGGTTCACGATGCCCCAACTGTGCGCCTCTGCCGCGTCAAACCAGCGCCCGGTCAGTAACAATTCCATCGCGATGTGATAGGGGATGCGCTTGGGCAACTTGACGCTGGCGGCATCCGCCACGGTGCCTGACCGAATCTCGGGCAGGGCAAAGGTGGCGTGGTCTGCAGCCAGAATGATGTCCGCCGAAAGCGCCAATTCCAGCCCGCCGCCGCAGCAAATGCCGTTCACAGCGGCGATCACCGGCTTATTCATTTGTGGCAATTCCTGCAGCCCCCCAAATCCGCCAACGCCATAGTCGCCATCCACCGCATCACCGTCGTTCGCGGCCTTGAGGTCCCAACCGGGGCAAAAGAACTTTTCACCGGCACCGGTAATGATCGCCACGCGCAGGTCCGGGTCGTCGCGGAAAGTGGCAAACACCTCGCCCATGCGACGGCTGGTTTGCAAATCAATCGCATTGGCCTTTGGCCGGTCGAGCGTCACAGTCAGGATCGCGCCATCGCGCTGGGTCTTGATCGGGTCAGTCATCGGCTTTCCTTATCAGCGCATCCGCTGCAACCGCGCGGGTGGGGGTGCAAATCAGCGGGTTCACCTCAACTTCGGCAATGGTGTCCGCATGGGCAAGGACATAGTCCTGTATCGCCATGATTGCCGCAACAATCGCAGCGTGGTCTGCGGCAGGTTTACCGCGATACCCGGCAAGCAATTTGGACGTTTTCAGCCTTGTTAGAGCCTGTTTCACGCTGTTTTCAGAGGTCGGCAGCAACAGATGCACGGTGTCATCCAGCAGTTCGGTCAATGTGCCGCCTGCGCCGAGCGTCATCAGAAATCCGCATGTGGGATCGGCGGTGATCCCCACCAAAAGCTCTGCCACACCATCTGTCACCATCTCTTCGACAAGGTAGCCGGGCGCGTTCATTTGGGTGGCGGCGTCGGGCACATCCGCATGAGTAAGATGCAACTTGACCGCGCCATGATCCGTCTTGTGGGCAAAGCCGGATCCTTTCAGCACCAGCGGCGCGGACAGCGTGTCGACCTGATCCAGCGCGGTGGTGCCATTGGGGATCGGCACACCATATGCGGCTAGCGCCGACTTGGCGGCATGTTCAGTCAGAACATTCCCACCCAGCGCGTTGTGGCGGCACAGGTCCAATTCCAAATCCGGTGCACCCCGCTGAACCGCCGCGGCGACGGCGGCCATCGCGGTGTCCAACCCGTTCAGCGGCACGAGTCCCGCTTGCATCAGGTCGGTGGCAACGGCCTCTGGCATCAGCTCTGGGAGAGTCGCAATCATCGCCACCGGTAGTCCACCCTGCGCCCGCGTGGCCTTAGCCGCATCAATCGCGCAGTCCCAATCCGCAACGTCGCAACGGTCAGCACGGGGGAAGTCTACGATCAGCATCGTAAGGGCCAAATCAGTGTCTAACATGGCCGAAAATGCAGCCGTCATGGCATTGGTGTCGCGCCAAATGTAGGTGTGATAATCCAGCGGATTTGCCAGCGCGACCTTGGGGCCAAGGGCTGCAGAAAGCGCCTTTTTCTGCTGCGGCTTCAACGGGGGAAAGCGCAGCCCATGCCGCTGCGCCAGATCAGCGGCCAATGCCGCTTCTCCGCCAGAACAACTGATCGTGGCGATGTCGCCATGTGGCAGCGGCCCGGTCACATGCAACAGCTTCAACGCCTCGATCAGCGTACCAAGATCATCCACCCGCGCGATCCCGAGCCGCGCCAAAAGCGCTGCACTCGCCGCGTCTTGCCCGGCCAGCGAGGCGGTGTGGGATACAGTGCTGGCCTGCGCCTCGGCCGAGCGACCGACCTTCAGCGCGACAATGGGGATGTTCCTTGCGCGGGCTTTGCGCGCCAGAACTTCCCAATCGTGGGGATCGCCGAACCCTTCGATATGCAATCCAATGGCAGTGACACGCGGATCATCCAGCAGGGACGCCGCGATCTGCGCCTGTGTGGTTTGTGCCTGATTGCCGCAGGTGATCACATGACTGATCGGAAGGCCGCGCGTCTGCATCGTCAGGTTGATCGCGATGTTGGACGACTGCGTCAGGATCGCCACACCCCTGTCGCAGGCAATAAGCCCGTGCTGATCGGGCCATAGCGCCGCACCATCCAGCGCGTTGATCAACCCATAACAATTGGGCCCCAATACCGGCATCTCACCAGCCGCTTTCAGCAAACGGTCATGCAGATCGCCACCATCCGCGACCTCGTCAAAACCAGAGGCAAAACAAACCGCGCCGCCAGTACCCGCGCGGCGCAACCGTTCCACGGCTCCAATGGTCGCATCCCGGTTGATTCCGACAAAAGCCGCGTCCGGAACACCGGGCAGGTCAGGCACACCTCGGTAAGCTTTTCGCCCCAGAATAGTGTCTTTTACAGGGTGAATTGGCCAAATCTCTCCGGCATAGCCGATCTTTTCCAGCTGCAGGATCACAGCCGCGCACCAGGCGCCGCCGCCAATCACGGCAACGGACTTGGGGTTCAGTAAACGGGACAGGTCACGTGTCATGGCAGACACCAACGCTGTCTGAAACGGGGGGAGCCTCCGGCGGGGATTATTTTGGCCAGAAGAAGATTTGGTTGTACCAGGGGGTCCACCTCTCGCGTCCTCAGACCGCGAGAGGCTTCTCCTGGCGCGGTCATCGACGTCCCCGCCTGTACCGCCTGCAGAAGCTGCGCGATTCCGGTTAAGGGTCCGTTACTTCTTCTGGCCAAAAATATCCCGGGGGGAGTCCGCTTGCGGACGGGGGGCTGGCCCCCCTCCCACGGCGACGCAATCTTGCGGCGCAACATGCTAGGCGCCCAACGCGCGCAAAAGATCGCGGCTGATGATGTGGCGCTGAATTTCAGATGTCCCGTCCCAGATCCTTTCCACCCGTGCATCGCGCCAGAACCGTTCCAGCGGGTAGTCGTCCATCAGGCCCATCCCCCCGTGAATCTGGATCGCGGCATCAGTCACCCGCGCCAGCATCTCAGTGGCGTAGAGCTTGGCGCTCGCAATCTCCCGGTTCGCGGGCTGGCCCTTGTCGAGCCGGTCGGCGGCGGCGAGGGTCAGGAGATCGGCGGCGTCGATTTCGGTGATCATGTCGGCAAGCTGAAAGCTGATCCCTTGGAATTTGCCGATCTTCTGGCCGAATTGCTCGCGCTCTGCGGCATAGTTCAGCGCATAATCGAAACACCGCCGCGCCCGGCCCACGGACATGGTGGCGACTGTGATCCGCGTGGCATAAAGCCATTCGTTCATCACATCAAAGCCGCCATCAACTTCGCCCAGCACCTGCGCATCCGGCAGGCGGCAGTCGTCGAATTCAAGGATCATGTTCTTGTAGCCGCGGTGGCTGACGGACTTGTAACCGTCCCGGATCGTAAATCCGGGTGTGCCGCGATCCACCAGAAACGTCGTGATCCGCTTCTTCGGGCCGCGCGGCGTCTGATCCTCACCCGTTGCCACAAAGACGATCAGAAAATCAGCGTGATCCGCGCCCGAGATAAAGTGCTTCGTCCCGTTCAGCACCCAATCCCCGCCATCGCGCACAGCGGAACACTTCATCCCCCGCACGTCCGACCCGGCGCCGGGTTCTGTCATGGCCAGCGCATCCATCCGCTCGCCCCGGACAGCGGGCATCAGGTAGCGGTCGATCTGTTCGCCCTGACAGGCCATCAGGATGTTTTGCGGCCGCCCAAAGAAGTGGTTCAGCGCCATTGATCCGCGCCCCAGCTCTCGTTCAACCAGCGCAAATTCGATATGGTTGAGCCCCGCGCAGCCGACGCTTTGCGGGAAATTGCAGGCATAAAACCCTAGGTTTAGAGTCTTTTCCTTGATCTCTTGCGCGATCTCGGCGGGCACTTCGCCGGTGCGTTCAACAAGGTCTTCGTGGGGGTAAATCTCTTTCTCGACGAAGCTGCGGACGGTTTCCGCGATCATGGTATGTTCGTCAGTCAGGCCATAGGTGCTCATGGGACACTCTGCGTTTGGTTTGGGACAATTGCGTCGGGCAGCTGCCCACGTTCATCCCGGTCGGCGGGTGCTTGTCCAAAGCGATAGGTCGTCGCAGAAGACCGTCATGTTGACATCTGCTTTTTGCGGACGGCGTCGCGCGCTTCGGCGTCAGTGGGCATAGGTCGAACCCTCTTCGTCAAGGATCGCCTTAAGCTCGCTCAGGTGGCGGGTGTCCTGGTCAGGGTAGTCTTCCAGCTCGCGCGCGGTCTTTTCCGCGATGTCGTCGGGGATCAGCCGCAAGGGCTGGCCGGTTTGCAGGGCGCGGATATAGGTCTCTGCCGCGCGTTCAAAATAATAGAGCCGGTTGAAGGTCTCTGCCACGGTGGCCCCGATGATCAGGATGCCGTGGTTGCCCATGACCATGACCTTTTTCTTCGGGTCGGTGAACAAGGCCGCGCAGCGCGCGCCTTCGTCTTCAAATGCAAGCCCACCGTAGTCGCCATCAACGACAACACGGTTGAAGAAGGTACAGCAGTTCTGGTCGATGGGTGGCAGGGTACTGTCGGCCAGACTGGCCAGCACCGTGGCGTGGATCGAATGGACATGCATCGCGCAGCGGGCGTGCGGCACAAGCCGGTGAATGCCGCCGTGCAGGCCCCAGGCCGTGGGGTCAGGTGCGTTCGGGCCGGACAAGGTATCGGGGTCGTTGGCGTCCACCTCGATCATGTCGCTGGCCTTGATCCGGGCAAAATGCATCTGATTGGGGTTCATCAGGAACCGGGAGCCGTCATCGTTGATCGCAAGGGAAAAGTGGTTCGCGACACCTTCGTGCATGTTCAGCCGCGCCGTCCAGCGAAAGGCCGCGGCCAGATCGACCCTTTCGGCCCAGTGGGTCATATTGTGCTGTGGTGCGTTCATGGCGGTCCCTTTTTGCGCAACACGCTGCCAGCGAAACGGGTCTGAGGCAAGAATTATGAAGACGCGCCGGGATTTGTCGGGCTGGGCATTGTTCCCGGCGGGCCGATCTGGAATGATCCGCGCCGAAACAAACCCCAAAGAAAGATGTCGTCATGGCTTTCAAACCCGCCAAATGGCCCCGCAAGCTTCGCTCTCAGGAATGGTTTGGCGGCACGTCGAAAGATGCGATTTATCACCGGTCGTGGATGAAAAATCAGGGTCTGCCTGCGGATTTGCTCGACGGCCGCCCGGTGATCGGAATTTGCAACACATGGTCAGAGCTGACCCCGTGCAACGCGCATCTGCGCGATCTGGCAGAGCGGGTGAAATTCGGCGTCTACGAGGCGGGCGGTTTCCCGGTGGAATTCCCGGTGTTTTCGCCGTCTGAATCGACACTGCGGCCGACAGCGATGATGTACCGCAACCTTTGTGCGATGGACGTGGAAGAGGCGATCCGAGGCAAGGCGATGGACGGTGTTGTTTTGCTGGCTGGCTGTGACAAGACCACGCCGGCGCTGCTGATGGGCGCGGCCTCGGTCGATTTGCCGGCAATTGTGGTGTCGGGCGGGCCGATGCTGAACGGTCATTTCCGGGGCGAACGGGTCGGGTCCGGCACGCATCTGTGGAAGTTTTCCGAAGCCGTGCGCGCGGGTGAGATGACGGCAGAAGAATTTGTGGAGGCCGAAGCCTCCATGTCGCGCAGTCCGGGGTCGTGCAACACGATGGGCACCGCCAGCACGATGGCCAGCATGGCAGAGGCACTGGGCATGGCCTTGTCTGGCAATGCCGCGATCCCCGCCGTGGACAGCCGCCGCCGGGTGGCCGCACATATGACGGGCCGCCGGATTGTGGACATGGTCAAGGATGACCTGAAGCCATCGGACATCATGACCAAAGAGGCGTTCGAAAACGCGATCCGCACCAATGGCGCGATTGGCGGGTCGACCAATGCGGTTGTGCATTTGCTGGCCGTGGCAGGCCGGGTCGGCGTTGATCTGACGCTGGATGACTGGGATCGTTGCGGGCGCGATGTGCCGACGATTGTGAACCTGATGCCTTCGGGCAAGTATCTGATGGAAGAGTTCTTTTATGCCGGTGGCCTGCCGGTGGTGATCAAGCATCTGGGCGACAGTGGGCTGTTGCACAAGGATGCGCTGACCGTGTCTGGCGGGTCGATCTGGGACGAGGTGAAGGACGTCAAAAACTGGAATGACGATGTGATCCTGCCAGTGGAAAAAGCGCTGGCGCGATCGGGCGGTATTGCGGTGTTGCGCGGGAACCTCGCGCCCAAGGGCGCGGTGCTGAAACCTTCCGCCGCCACCGAAAGCCTGATGGTCCACAAGGGCCGGGCTGTCGTGTTCGAGGACATCGACGATTACAAAGCGCGGATTGATGACGAGGATCTGGATATTGATGAAACCTGCGTGATGGTCCTGAAAAACTGCGGGCCGCGCGGCTATCCGGGCATGGCAGAGGTGGGTAACATGGGTCTGCCGCCGAAAATTCTGCGCAAGGGCATCACCGATATGGTGCGGATTTCGGATGCGCGCATGTCCGGCACAGCCTTTGGCACCGTGGTTCTGCATACCTCGCCCGAGGCGGCGGTGGGCGGGCCGCTGGCGGTGGTGCAATCGGGCGATATGATCGAATTGGACGTGCCGAACCGCAAGTTGCATCTGGATATTCCGGATGCCGAACTGGCCGCGCGGATGGAGGCCTGGCAGGTCGAGAACTCGGGTGCGAACCCGCGCCCAGATGGCGGCTATGCGCAGCTTTATCATGATAGGGTTCTGGGGGCTGATACCGGGGCCGATTTTGATTTCCTTGTGGGTTGCCGCGGCAATGCCGTGGGGAAAGAGGCGCATTGATGATGGAGATCTGTCTGGTCGGGATCGGCAAGATCGCGCAGGACCAACATGTGCCTGCGCTGAACGCCAGCGCGGATTGGACATTGGCCGCCACGGTCAGCCGGTCAGGGTCTGTTGAGGGCGTGTCTGCGTTCACTGATTTCGACGCCTTCTTGGCGAACAGTGATGTCCCTGCAATCTCGCTTTGTTTGCCGCCTGTGCCGCGGTTTGATTATGCCGCCAAGGCGATTGCGGCAGGGCGGCATGTGATGCTGGAAAAGCCCCCCGGTGCGACGCTGGCCGAAGTGCACGCGCTACAGCAGATGGCGGATGACGCGGGCGTGGTCCTGTTTGCCACATGGCACAGCAGGATGGCGGCGGGTGTCGCGGGGGCCAAGGCTTGGTTAGCGGACAAACAGATCAAGCGGCTGCACATCACCTGGCGCGAGGACGTGCGCAAATGGCATCCGGGGCAAGAGTGGGTGTTCGACCCCGGCGGCATGGGGGTCTTTGACCCGAGCATCAACGCGCTGTCGATCCTGACCGAAATTTTGCCAGCACCAGTGTTTCTGCGCGAAGCGACGCTGGAGTTCCCTGAAAACCGGGATACGCCGATTGCGGCAGAGCTGAGCTTTACCGGCGGAGTGACGGCGGATTTCGATTGGCGGCAAGAGGGGCCGCAAACTTGGGGCATGGTGGCCGAGACCGACGCCGGTGTGCTGGAACTGGCCGATGGCGGTGCGACGCTTTTGATTGAAGGCGTGGCGCAGGATGTTGGGCCGAACCGCGAATATCCGGCGCTTTATGACCGGATGGCGGATTTGGTCAGGCGCGGTGTGTCGGATGTTGATCTGGCCCCGATGGTGCATGTGGCGGATGCCCTGACGCTGGGCCGTCGCGTGACCGTCGCGCCCTTTGCATTCTAAGCATTGAGCGCGCGAAGCGCGCACGTGATGTTTTGCGCCGCCATTCGGCGTCGCGATACGAGGGGGCTTTGCCCCCTCGCGCTCCCCCAGCATATTTAAGTTCAAAAGAAAGAGACGGTTGGGCGGTTTATGCGCTGCCTAAAATTTACCATTTGATAAAAAATGAAGTTGTGGCAGGCTGTGGTCAGGATTTTCTGACGGAGTGACCATGGCAGATGTGATGACCCCCGGACTGGCCATTGGCCGATTGGATGCTGACGCGCTGGCGCAGAATTTTGACGATCTACACCCCGCGCTGACCCCGCACGAGGCGGTTGTGGCGGCGGATCGCTGCTATTTCTGTCATGATGCGCCTTGTGTGACGGCCTGTCCCACGGACATCGATATCCCACTGTTCATCCGGCAGATTAGCACCGGCACGCCAGAGGCTGCGGCGCGGACGATTTTTGACCAGAACATTCTGGGCGGGATGTGCGCGCGCGTCTGTCCGACCGAGGATTTGTGCGAGGGCGCTTGTGTGCGTGAAATGGCCGAAGGGAAGCCGGTTGAGATTGGTCGCTTGCAGCGCCATGCGACCGATACGCTGATGGCGCAGCAGGGGCATCCTTTTGTGCGTGCGCCAAGCACCGGCAAGCGGGTCGCAGTGATTGGCGCGGGGCCAGCGGGGCTGGCGTGCGCGCATCGGTTGGCGATATTGGGGCATGATGTTGTGCTGCTTGAGGCCAAGGGCAAAGCGGGCGGGCTGAATGAGTTTGGCATCGCCGCTTATAAGGCCACCGACGATATTGCCGCGCGCGAGGTGGAATGGCTGCTGGGTGTCGGCGGGATTGAGCTGCACACCGGGCAGATTTTGGGCGAGAGTTTTCAGCTTGAAGAGGTGGCCGGGTCGTTTGACGCGGTGTTCCTGGGTGTTGGGCTTGGCGGCGTTAATGCGCTGGGCGTGGCCGGTGAGGATCTGGATGATGTGGTCGACGCGGTGCGGTTCATCGCGCATCTGCGGCAGTCCAAGGACATGAGCGAGCTGCCGATTGGCCGCAATGTGGTGGTGATTGGCGGCGGCATGACGGCGATTGATGCCGCCGTGCAATCCAAACTGCTGGGCGCGCAAAATGTGACGGTTGCCTATCGTCGTGGGCGCGACCAGATGGGGGCGAGCGCCTATGAACAGGATTTGGCCGCATCCAAGGGTGTGAACCTGATGTTCAAAGTGCAGCCGAAAGAGGCGCTTGCCGATGAAGATGAATACCTTGCCGCGGTGGAGCTGGAATATACCGCAGATACAGGTGATGGCCTGAAAGGCACAGGTGAGACGGTGCGCCTGCCCGCCGATCAACTGTTCAGCGCGATTGGGCAGACGCTGACGTTGGATGCCGGACTTGAACTGGACGGGCGCAAGATTGCTGTGGGGCCGACGGGCCGCACCAGCCGCGAAGGTGTCTGGGCCGGTGGTGATTGCACACCGGGCGATGATTTGACCGTGGTGGCCGTGGCCGAGGGGCGCGATGCGGCGATGGATATTCATGCAACCTTGATGGGAGCGAACTGAAATGGCTGATCTGACAACAGACTTTCTGGGCATCAAAAGCCCCAATCCATTCTGGCTGGCCTCTGCCCCGCCCACGGACAAGGAATACAACGTGCGCCGCGCCTTTGAGGCGGGCTGGGGCGGTGTTGTGTGGAAAACGCTGGGCGCCGAAGGGCCACCGGTCGTGAACGTCAATGGTCCACGCTATGGCGCGATTTATGGTGCGGACCGGCGGCTTTTGGGGCTTAACAATATCGAGCTGATCACCGATCGGCCGTTGGAAACCAACCTTGAGGAAATGGCGCGGGTCAAGGCGGATTACCCGGACCGTGCGCTGATCGCATCCATCATGGTGCCCTGTGAAGAGCAGGCCTGGAAAGACATCCTCCCGCGGGTGGCCGAAACAAATGCCGACGGGATCGAGCTGAATTTCGGCTGCCCGCATGGGATGTCTGAACGAGGCATGGGGGCTGCCGTTGGGCAGGTGCCGGAATACATCGAAATGGTGACCCGCTGGTGCAAGCAGTATTACGACCGCCCGGTGATCGTGAAGCTGACGCCGAACATTACGGACGTGCGCAAACCCGCGTTGGCGGCCAAGAACGGTGGCGCGGATGCGGTGAGCCTGATCAACACGATCAATTCGATCACCAGCGTCAATCTGGACACGATGTCGCCCGAACCCTCAATCGACGGCAAGGGCAGCCATGGCGGCTATTGCGGCCCGGCGGTCAAGCCCATCGCCATGTCGATGGTGAGTGAGATTGCGCGGCATGAACCCACGCATGGCTTGCCGATTTCTGGCATCGGCGGGATCACCACATGGCGCGACGCGGCAGAGTTCATGGCGCTGGGCTGTGGCAACGTGCAGGTCTGCACTGCGGTGATGACCTATGGCTTCAAGATCGTGCAGGAAATGATCTCAGGCCTGTCGCAGTGGATGGATGAAAAAGGCCACCGGAGCACCGCGGACTTCATCGGCATGGCGGTCCCGAATGTGACCGATTGGCAGTATCTGAACCTCAACTACGTGGCCAAGGCCAAGATCGATCAGGATAGCTGTATCTCTTGCGGGCGCTGCTATGCGGCTTGCGAAGACACCAGCCACCAGGCGATTGCCATGTCAGAAGATCGGACGTTTACGGTCATCGACGAGGAATGCGTGGCCTGCAACCTGTGTGTGGACGTCTGCCCGGTGCAGGACTGCATCAGCATGGTCCCGATGGAACCCGGACAGGTCGATCCACGCACCGGCAAAGTGGTCGAAAAGGAGTACGCCAACTGGACCACGCACCCCAATAATCCCGGCGCTGTCGCGGCTGAGTGACCCAGGGTAAGGAATACCTTACTTTCACCAGACGGGGAATATACGGCACAACCTCCCCATACTAAGGGTGACGGATTGTGAGTGATCTGAGCGGCGTGTTGTGTGGAGCAACCGCCGCTCAATTCGTTTGGGGTGTGTGGTTTTGGATGGGCGTGAGGTCTTTGACGACATCACGACTTTCTGGATGTGACACCGGAGGCTGCACTTTGGTTGCTTTGTTTGATGCGAGGCGCGTGGCAGTTTCGTCTGCCTTGCGGCCCTCAAGTCATTTTGCTTTGAAGGTCAGCTAAGAGCCCAAAATGACATTCATTCAGCGCGCTGGCAGGCCCGGAACAAGGGCTTTAGCCCGCCGGGCCCATCGCCGACCCGCCCCGACGGGTCGGCGATTTGCCATCCGCGCGCACCGCTGATGCGGAAGATGACCCTACAACCATAAAGCGCAGAAGCATCTCCGTTGGATCGCCCACCCGCGTGTCGGCGATGGGTCCGGCTATGCGCGAAAGTCGGCTTCGTCCGCAAAGCAGCCACCGCAATCCAAAGCACTAGACAGGGCGCAGGCGCGCGCGCAGCAGGGTATCCAGATGGGCCCCTGCGTCTTCGAACCAGTCTTTGCGCCCAAGCACCGCGTTCACCTGCACCTCAAAATCGGCGTAGTGCTGGGTCAGTGACCAGATGGAAAAGATCAGGTGGTGCGGGTCAACCTCGGCGATCTTGCCCTCCGCTGCCCAAGCGCGGATCACCACCGCTTTTTCGTCGACCAGCTCTTTCAAATCACCTGACAAATGCCCCGCGATATGCGGTGCGCCTTGCAGAATTTCGGTGGCAAACAGGCGGCTTTCGCGGGGGTAGTCGCGGCTCATCTCCAGCTTGCGCATGGCATAGGCCATGATCTCTTTCACCGGGTCGCCTTGCGGGTTCATCGCGATCAGCGGATCAAGCCAGGTTTCCAGCAGGCGTTCCAGCAAGGCCGTATAGATCGCGTCCTTGGACGGGAAATAATACAGCAGGTTGGGCTTTGACAGGCCCGCCGCTTCGGCAATCTGGTCAAGCGTGGTGCCGCGGAAACCGTATTGCGAAAAGGCATCCAGACCTGCGGCCAGAATGGCGGCGCGGTTCTTGGCCTGAATGCGGGTCTGCGGCTTTTTGCTCATAAGGTCGGTGCCCGATATTTAGGCGCCCGGAACAACGGGCGGGGTTGTGCGCCTCAAAAGGCGGCGGATGCCACTTCTTTGCGCGAGAAACTTGACTGGTTCCATCCCTCTGTTAGCGTTCGTTTGACCAGTTGGTCAAATCATGAATGCACGGCGGGGGATGATGACATGGCGGCACCGGGTGAAAATCTGCGGATCAACGGCGACCGTTTGTGGGACAGTCTGATGGAGATGGCCAAGATCGGCCCCGGCATTGCAGGCGGCAACAACCGCCAGACCCTGACGGATGAAGACAGCGAAGGCCGCCACCTGTTTGCCGATTGGTGCAAGGCCGCGGGCATGACCATGGGCGTCGATGAGATCGGCAATATGTTCGCCCGCCGCGAAGGCACCGACCCCGACGCGCTGCCCGTCTATGTCGGCAGCCATCTGGATACGCAGCCCACGGGCGGCAAGTATGACGGTGTGCTGGGTGTGCTCGGCGGGTTGGAAATCATCCGCACGATGAATGACCTCGACATCAAGACAAAGCATCCCATCGTCGTCACCAACTGGACGAATGAGGAAGGCACGCGCTATGCCCCCGCGATGCTGGCCTCCGGTGTTTTTGCCGGCAAACACGCGCTCGATTGGGCCTATGATCGGGTTGATGCCGACGGCAAACGGTTCGGGGATGAACTGGAACGCATCGGCTGGAAGGGGCCCGAGAAGGTTGGTGATCGCAAGATGCACGCCTTCTTTGAATTGCACATCGAACAGGGGCCTATTCTGGAGGCAGAGGGTAAGGACATCGGCGTTGTGACCCATGGACAGGGTCTGCGCTGGATCGAATGCACCGTGACCGGCAAGGAAAGCCACACCGGGTCGACGCCCATGCATATGCGTAAGAATGCAGGGCGCGGTTTAGCGCTGATCACCGAACTGGTGCATGAAATTGCCATGAAGAACCAGCCGAATGCGGTCGGTGCCATCGGCCACATCGACGTCTATCCCAACAGCCGCAACATCATCCCCGGCAAGGTGGTCTTTACCGTCGATATGCGCACGCATCTGCTGGATAAGCTGAACGCGATGGTCGACGAGCTGATGACCCGCGCACCCGCGCTGTGCGAAGACATCGGGGTCAGTTTCGACGCCCATATCGTAGGCCAATTCGACCCACCCGCCTTTGACGAAGGCTGTGTCGGCGCTGTGCGCGAGGCCGCAGAGCGTCTGGGCTATTCCCACATGGACATTGTGTCAGGCGCCGGCCACGACGCCTGCTGGATCAACGACCTCTATCCCACCGCCATGGTCATGTGCCCCTGTGTCGATGGGCTGTCACACAATGAAGCCGAGGAGATCTCCAAAGAATGGGCCATGGCCGGTGCTGACGTGCTGATGCACGCAGTGATCGAGACGGCGGAGGTGGTGGGGTGAGCTCCGTAATGGCCAACAACGCAATTGAAAGAGTGAAGAACCTCTTTGATAGGAGTCTGATTCAGAACAATTTTCGCGGTACGTATGTAGAGTGTTTGGTCGCTGAGCTCCTGAGCTCCGGGTGGGAGCAAACCAGAGATTGGGCTGGGTGGGATTTTGAACACGCTGACGGTACCAGACTCGAAGTCAAACAATGTGCGCAAAAGCAAAGTTGGGACCAGTCGAATTCTGTAAACCCACGTGCAAGACGCTTCTCGATTCGAAAGCCAGTCGGTTACTATGAAAGGGATATCTGGGTCGATGCCGACAGGCGGCCTGCCCAAATCTATGTACTTGCGTGGCACGGTGAATGCGGGATCGAAGCGGATCAAAGGGAGCCGGATCAGTGGCAGTTCTTTGTGATTCCTGAGCATGAGCTGCCGGAACAAGACACAATAGGCCTGGGTCGTATCAGAAAGACTTACGAGCCGGTCGAACACACCAACCTTGCACGGGCAGTGGAAGCTCTGCGTAATGAGGGAAAACCAACATGACCTTACGAGGTTGGAACCTCCTTGGCATCTTGATGCATCCAAGAGCGTATCTCGCCCTAGGCGGCCTCCTCCTCGCCGCCTGCGGCGATCGCGACGCGCCGCTGAACCCCGGCATGCCGGGCATTGTTGTTGAACAACTGCCATTGGGCGTCAGTCTGGATACCGTGGGGAAGGATACCAACGGTTGCTTTTTCTACAGCCAAAACGGCGCCGTCTTTGTCGTCACCGACGACTTTGGCGCGCCCATCTGTCTGCCCTAATCGAAGGAGAATACCATGACCACAGTCATCAAGAACGGCACCATCGTCACGGCGGACCTGACCTATAAGGCCGACGTGTTGATCGACGGCGGCAAGATCATCGAGATTGGCATGGCGCTGAAGGGTGATGAGGAACTCGACGCCTCCGGCTGCTATGTCATGCCCGGCGGGATTGACCCCCATGTGCATCTTGAGATGCCGTTCATGGGCACCTACTCCAGCGACGATTTTGAAAGTGGGACGCGGGCGGCGCTGGCCGGTGGCACCACGATGGTCGTGGATTTCTGCCTGCCCAATCAGGGCGAAAGCCTGCTGGACGCGATCAAGCGCTGGGACAACAAATCGACCCGCGCGAATTGCGATTATTCCTTCCACATGGCGGTGACATGGTGGGGCGAGCAGGTGTTCAACGATATGCAAACGGTCGTGCAGGACCGGGGCATCAACACCTTCAAGCACTTCCTTGCCTACAAGGGCGCGTTGATGGTGAACGATGATGAGTTGTTCAGCAGCTTCAACCGTCTGGCGGAACTGGGCGCAATTGCCATGGTCCACGCCGAAAACGGCGACGTGGTGGCCGAGATGACGGCGAAGCTGCTGGCAGAGGGCAACACCGGGCCAGAGGCGCACGCCTATTCGCGACCCAGTCAGGTCGAGGGCGAGGCGACAAACCGCGCGATCATGATCGCTGATATGGCGGGCGTGCCATTGTACGTCGTGCACACGTCCTGTGAGGAAGCGCATGAGGCAATCCGGCGCGCCAAGCAGCAGGGTAAGCGGGTCTGGGGTGAGCCGCTGATCCAGCATCTGACATTGGACGAATCCGAGTATTTCAACCCTGACTGGGACCACGCCGCGCGCCGGGTGATGTCGCCACCTTTCCGCAACAAGAAACATCAGGATAGCCTGTGGGCTGGTCTGCAATCGGGATCGCTCAGCGTCGTGGCCACAGACCATTGCGCCTTTACGACGGAACAGAAACGCTATGGCGTTGGCGATTTTTCAAAAATCCCTAACGGCACCGGCGGGCTGGAAGATCGGATGCCGATGCTTTGGACTCACGGGGTGGAAACCGGACGGCTGACGCCAAATGAATTTGTGGCAGTGACCAGTACCAATATCGCCAAGATTTTGAACTGCTATCCCAAGAAAGGCGCGGTTCTTGTCGGTGCTGACGCCGATCTGGTGGTCTGGGATCCGGCCAAGACCAAGACGATCACCGCGGGCGCGCAGCAGTCGGCCATCGACTACAACGTATTCGAGGGCCAAGAGGTCAAAGGCCTCCCCCGCTTCACCCTGACCCGCGGCCACGTGGCAGTGCACGACGGCGAGATCCGCACGCAAGAGGGCCACGGCAAGTTCGTCAAACGCGACCCGAACGGGACGGTGAACAAGGCGCTGTCGAGCTGGAAAGAGCTGACCGCGCCACAGCCGGTGCAGCGGACGGGTATTCCAGCGACGGGGGTTTGATGGAGAAGGAAGTGGTCGGCTCGGTGGTGTGTGAAAAAGCGGCGATTGATAAGACTGACCGAGCTAACGTTCATTGGGATCGGGCGAAAGCCTGGTCCGATTATCTCGGGTACCATGCACGCGCATTCTTCTTTTTGACTTTGGGATTTATCTGCCTTGCGCAGATGCAGGGCGAAGTGCGTTTAGCGAGCGACGGCCCTGACACAGTACTTTTGTTGCAGGTGGCTGCTTTTTTGTCCTTTTCTTATGCAGCAATTATGTTCGTATTTGTTATCGGTGTAACTCACCATTTCTTGAATGTGAGAACGCCGGATCACTGGTTGGTCTCCCCACTTATTGGAGCCGCCGGAGTGATCTATTCTGCAATGGTTGGTTCGATGTTTTGGGCGATTGGTCGAATGGCCGCAATCAGATTGAGTGACCTTCTAGACATTGGAATTGCACAATGAAATGTGTAACTGCCAAATCCCTCGACCTCACCTTCCAGACCAATGACGGGCCGGTCCATGCGCTCAAGGATGTGAATCTTGAGATTGGGAAGGGAGAATTCGTTTCCTTCATCGGCCCCTCGGGCTGCGGGAAGACGACGTTTCTGCGCTGCATCGCGGGGTTGGAGACGCCGACGGGCGGAGAGATCCAGGTCAACGGGATGACGCCCGAGGAGGCGCGAAAAGCACGCGCCTATGGCTATGTCTTTCAGGCGGCAGGGCTTTATCCCTGGCGCACGATCGGGGGAAACATCCGGTTGCCGCTGGAGATCATGGGGTTTTCCAAGTCCGAGCAGGCCGAGCGGGTCACGCGCACGCTAGAGATGGTTGATCTGGCGGGGTTTGAGAAGAAATACCCGTGGCAATTGTCCGGGGGGATGCAGCAACGCGCGAGCATAGCCCGCGCGCTGGCGTTCGATGCGGATATCCTGCTGATGGATGAGCCGTTCGGGGCGCTGGATGAGATTGTCCGTGACCATCTGAACGAACAGCTCTTGGCGCTTTGGGCGCGGACGGAAAAGACCATTGGCTTTGTGACCCATTCCATCCCGGAGGCGGTCTATCTGAGTACCAAGATCGTGGTGATGTCGCCCCGGCCCGGGCGGATTACGGATGTGATCGACAGCCCGCTGCCCAAGGAACGCCCTTTGGATATTCGTGACAGTGCAGAGTTCATCGATATTGCGCATCGGGTGCGGGATGGATTGCGCGCGGGGCATATTGATGCGTGATCAGCGCCCCTTGCCAGCGGTGGGCCCGCCCGCCTCCCCCGAGACCAGAGGTCTCGGCCTGAGGGGGCTGCGCGGCTGCGCCGCGCTGTGCCTCCGGCGGGCATATTTGCATTCAAAAGAAAAACGAGGTCGCGCATGAGGGGCCGCGTCGGACCTGTGGTGGCGGTTTTGCTGGCGATCCTGGCGCTGTGGTATGCGGCGGCCATTCCGATGAACGTCAAAGAGGTGCTGACCCAGGCAGAGCGGGACGGGGCGGTGATTGAACCGGCCTCTGCCGCAGAGCGGCGCGACGCGGGGCGGTGGGGGTTGGTCTTTGCAAATCTGGAGCATTTGGGGGCCTCGTGGTCATCCGAACGGTCGCGTCTGCCTGCCCCGCACCAGGTGGTGACCGAGTTGTGGGACAGTACCTGGGTTGAGGAAACCACCGGGCGGCGTGGGATCGTGCGGTCGGGCAGCCTGTCGAACCGGTCGCTGGTCTATCACGGTGGGGTGACGCTGGGGGCGACGGCGCTGGGCTTTGTGATTGGTGCGCTGGCGGGCGTGTTGCTGGCGGTGGGCATCGTCTACAGCCGCGTGATGGACATGAGCGTGATGCCTTGGGCGATCATCAGCCAGACCATTCCGATTGTCGCACTCGCGCCGATGATCATCGTGGTGCTGTATTCGGTCGGCCTGCCGGGGCTTTTCGCCAAGGCGGTAATCTCGGCCTATTTGTCGTTCTTTCCGGTTGTCGTGGGTATGGTGAAGGGGCTGCGCGCGCCGGATCACATGCAGTTGGACCTGATGCGGACTTATAACGCGAGCAAATCCGATACGTTCTGGAAGCTGCGGTTGCCGGCCTCTGTGCCTTACCTTTTTGCTTCGCTCAAGATCGGGATCGCCGCGTCTTTGGTGGGTGCGATTGTGGGAGAATTGCCGGTGCAGCGCGGTGGCCTTGGCGCGCGGATGTTGGGCGGCAGTTATTATGGCCAGACCGAGCAGATCTGGGCGGCGCTTTTTGTGGCAGCCCTGCTGGCGGCGTTTCTGGTCTGGTTCATTGGCTGGGTTGAGCGGCGCACGCTGCACGCGATGGGGGTGCAGCCGTGATGCTGGTGCTGTCCGCCTTGGTGTTATGGGCCGTCGCCTGGGCCGCGAACGTTTGGCTGGCCGGGCGCGGCGCGCGGGTGTTGGTGCCGCTGATCTTTGGCCTGACCATCATCGTGGTCTGGCAATTGCTGGTGCGGGGGCTGGGGGTCGACAAGGTGATCCTGCCCGCACCCACCGAAGTGGCCGAGACCTTTGCAGGCAACATTCCGATCCTTTGGGCGGACTTTGTGCAGACAATCCTGAAAGGCGCGTTGGGCGGGTACATCATGGGGGTGATTGCCGCGCTTGTGGTGGCGGTGCTGGTGGACCGGTACGGTTTCCTGCAGCGCGGGCTGATGCCGATTGCGAATTTCATGGCCGCCTTGCCGATTGTCGGGGTCGCACCGATCATGGTGATGTGGTTTGGCTTTGACTGGCAGTCGAAAGCGGCGGTTGTGGTGATTATGGTGTTCTTTCCGATGCTGGTGAACACGGTCGCGGGGCTGGCCGATACCACCGCGATGCAGCGCGACCTAATGCGGACCTATGGGGCCAGCTATTTGCAGACATTGTTCCGCCTGCGCCTGCCTGCGGCCTTGCCGTTTATCTTCAATGGGCTGAAAATTGCGGCAACGCTGTCACTTGTGGGGGCAATCGTGGCAGAGTTCTTTGGCTCGCCCACCACCGGCCTTGGGTTCCGTATCAACGCCTCGCTGGGGCAGTTGAGCCTTGATATGGTTTGGGCTGTGATCGTGGTCGCCGCCCTTGCGGGCAGCCTGTTCTATGGGCTGCTGACACTGGCGGAACGCGCCCTGACATTTTGGCATCCGTCACAGCGGAGCCAACGACATTAACGATAACCAAAGGGAGAAAGATAATGATGAAGAAACTGATGATGGCAGCGGCATTGGCCGCAGGCACAGCAGGGATGGCGCAGGCCGATGCCCATGCCAATGATGTGACACTGCAATTGCAGTGGGTCACGCAGGCGCAGTTTGCAGGCTACTATGTGGCGCTCGAAAAAGGCTTCTACGAAGAAGAAGGTCTGAACGTCACGATCTTGCCCGGTGGCCCCGATATTGCCCCACCGCAGGTCCTTGCCGGTGGCGGTGCTGACGTGATGCTCAACTGGATGCCCTCTGCGCTGGCGGCTCGTGAAAAAGGTCTGCCTGTGGTGAACATCGCCCAGCCGTTCAAGACATCGGGTCTGATGCTGACCTGCTGGAAAGATACCGGGATTGAGAGCGTCGCGGACTTTAAGGGCAAGACCATTGGCGTCTGGTTCTTTGGCAACGAATATCCGTTCCTGTCGTGGATGAGCCAGGAAGGCATTTCGACCGATGGTGGTGAAGACGGTGTGACGGTGCTGAAGCAGGGGTTCAACGTTGACCCGCTGTTGCAGCGGCAGGCGGATTGTATCTCGACCATGACCTACAACGAATATGGTCAGGTTTTGGATGCAGGCGTCAGCGAAGATGAACTTGTGACCTTCAAGTATGAAGAGCAAGGCGTGGCGACGCTGGAAGATGGCATCTATGCGCTGGAAGAGAACCTTGAGGATCCGGTGTTCGTTGACAAGATGGTGCGCTTTGTCCGCGCCTCGATGAAGGGCTGGAAAGATGCCGAGGCCAACCCGGAAGAGGCCGCAGCCATTGTTCTGGACTACGACGAAACCGGTGCCCAGACAGAGGCGCATCAGGTCCGCATGATGGGCGAGATTGCCAAGCTGACCGCAGGGTCAAATGGCGCGCTGGATGAGGCTGATTTCCAGCGCACTGTGGATACGCTGCTGGCCGGTGGCTCTGACCCGGTGATCACCATGCAGCCAGAGGGTGCGTGGACCAGCGAGATTACGGATGCTGCTTTGAACTAAGCCCGGGCGGGCACATGGCCCACCTGCATGAGCGCCCCGCTGGAAACGGCGGGGCGTTTTGCGTGTGAAGGGAGCCTCCGGCGGGCATATTTATGTTCAAAAGAAAGAGTGAGCGTCGGTTTTGGGTGGTCGGGGTGCGGCGGCTTTGGCTATCTGCGGGGCAAAGAGGAGGCTGTGGATGGCGTTGCTGTTGGGCGTCGATACCGGCGGGACATATACCGATGCGGTGGTGCTGGACGAGGTCAGCGACCGGGTATTGGCCAAGGCCAAGGCCTTGACCACGCGGCCTGATCTGGCGCTGGGCGTGGGTGCTGCGGTTGATGCGGCCATCGCCGGGGCCGGGGTGGATGCGTCCAACGTGGCGATGGTGTCGCTGTCCACGACGCTTGCGACAAATGCGCTGGTCGAGGGGCAGGGCGGGCGCGTCGCGCTGGTGTTTATCGGGTTTGCCTCTGGTGAGCTGGACCGCGCGGGCCTGCGTGATGCCTTGGCCGGGGACCCGGTGATCGTGCTGCCCGGCGGGCATAGCCATGCCGGTGCAGAGGTGACCCCGCTGGATCTGGACGCGCTTGGCACGGCGTTGGATGGGTTGGATGCGGGTGTCACCGGCTTTGCGATTGCCGCGCATTTCGCAACGCGCAACCCCGCGCACGAGGTGGCCGCGCGCGACCTGATCCGCGCACGCACCGGCCTGCCGGTGACGTGTAGTCATGAGCTGTCGTCCGCACTGGGCGGGCCGAAACGGGCGCTGACCGCTGTGCTGAACGCGCGGCTTATCGGGATGATCGACGGGCTGATCGGCGCTTGCGAGGCGCATCTGGTGACGATTGGCATCACCGCCCGCCTGATGGTCGTGCGCGGTGATGGTGCGCTGATCCCGGCCAACCTGGCGCGCGAACGCCCGATTGAGACGATCCTCAGCGGGCCTGCGGCGTCGATCGCCGGGGCCGGGTGGCTAACGGGGGTGGCGGATGCGCTGGTCAGCGACATTGGCGGGACGACGACGGATGTCTGTCTGTTGCGCGGCGGCAGGCCCGCGATTGATCCTGCGGGCGCAAGGGTCGGGGCCTATCGCACGATGGTCGAGGCGGTGGCGATGCGCACCACAGGTCTGGGTGGCGACAGTGCTGTGCATTTGGTCGAGGGGTTGGCAGGCGGGCTGCGGCTGGGGCCGCGCCGGTTGATGCCCGTCGCGCTTTTGGCGCGGGATTACCCGGCACTGGTGCATGACACGTTGGACCGGGCGCTGGCGCAGGACGCGCCTGCCACGGATGGCGGGCAATTTGCGATCCCGTTGTGGACTGGTGAAGTGCCAACGGGGCTCGACCCGCGCGAGGCGGCAGTGGCGGCAAGGTTGGCCGATGGCCCCGCACGGGTGGGTCATGTGGTGACCAGCCGGATCGAAGGCCCGGCCCTGACCCGGCTGGTGACGCGCGGCATGGTGATCGTGGCAGGGATCACCCCGTCGGACGCGGCCCATGCGTTAGGGCTGGTCGCAGTCTGGGATGCAGAGGCCGCGCAAAAGGCGCTGGCGCTTTTTGCACGCAAACGCACCGGGGCCGGTGACCGGGTCGCGCCGGATGCCGAAACTTTGGCGCGGCGGATCGTGGATCAGGTGACCGCGCAAACGGTGGATTGCCTGCTTGAGGCCGCTTTTGCCGAAGACGCGCGCGACTTCGACCGCACAGCTGATGTGCTGGCGACGCATCCGCTGACCGTCGCGGGGTTGGACCGGCACCAGGGCATCGTGGAAACCATCCTGCGGTTGGGCTTGCCGGTGATTGGTCTCGGTGCCTCTTCTGCGTCCTACTATGGCCCGGTGGGTGCGCGGCTGGGCACGAAGATGATCGTGCCGGACCATGCGGATGTGGCCAATGCCATTGGTGCGGTGGTCGGGCAGGTGCGGATGCAGGCCGAAGGCACGGTGACCGCACCCAGTGCGGGCCGGTTCGTGGCTCATCTGACCACGGGGCCGCAAGACTTTGCTGATCATGACGCAGCCTTTGCCGCGCTTGAGGCCGCGCTGACCGATGATGCCACCGCGCGGGCGCAGGCCGCCGGGGTCATTTCCCCGCGGATCAGCACCACCCGCAATGTGCAAGAGGCCCAGATTGAGGGCCAGACCATGTTCGTCAGCGCCACCCTGCGGGTGACCGCATCGGGGCGACCCCGGATTGCGACAGGCTAGTCACGAAAGCGTCAAGGCGATTGCGCGAAGCCCAGGTTTGGGTGACAAGACCGCGAAACCTTGGACGCCCCGACATGCTTGACCGTGCAGCCCGCCAGATCATCGACCCGCCGCTGAACCGCATTGGTCAGCAGTTGGCGGGCCGTGGCTGGTCAGCGGATGGCGTCACACTGGTCGGCCTTGCCCTTGGTCTGATCGCGGCGCTTTGCATCTGGCTGGGCTGGTTTGCGCTGGCGCTGATCCCGCTTCTGGCAAGCCGGATTGCGGATGGATTGGATGGGGCCGTGGCGCGCGCCACGCGCAAAACCGACTTTGGCGGATACCTTGATATCGCTGCTGACTTTCTGTTCTACGGTGCTGTGCCCTTGGCCTTTGTCCTGAATGACCCGGCTGCCAACGGGGCGGCAGGGGCCTTTCTGCTAACCGCGTTCTACGTCAATGGCACCAGCTTTCTGGGCTTTGCGATCCTCGCGGAAAAGCGCAACATGCAAACCACAGCACAGGGCCAGAAATCGCTTTACTACTCAAACGGCATTCTTGAGGGGACAGAGACCATCGTCTTTTTCGTCCTCCTGTGCCTCTTCCCCGCCGCCTTTCCCGCGCTGTCCTGGGTGTTTGGTCTGCTGTGCTTTGCCACCGCTGGCCTGCGCATCTGGGGCGCGCGTCAGATTTTCCAAGACTGAAGGACCACTCAGATGAAACACCTCGCTTACCTTGCTGCCTTGCTGCCCACCGTGGCGCTGGCGCAAACAGATCCCGCCGACTGGGACGCGGTAACCGCCGCCGCCGAAGGGCAGACCGTTTATTGGAACGCATGGGGCGGGTCGACCACCACCAATGATTTCATCGCATGGGTCGGTGACCGTGTGGCCGAGGATTACGGTGTCACGCTGGAGCACGTCAAACTGACCGACACCGCAGATGCGGTGACCCGCGTGCTGGCTGAAAAGCAGGCGGGCGAGGATGAAGACGGCGCCATCGACATGATCTGGATCAACGGCGCAAACTTTGCCGCGATGAAGGAACAGGACCTGCTGTTTGGCCCCTTCGCCGAGCAACTGCCGAATTGGGCCTTTGTTGATGTGGACGGCAAGACCGTTCAGACCGATTTCACCGTGCCGGTTGAGGGGTTCGAGGCCCCTTGGGCCATGGCGCAGGTTGTCTTCATCCATGACACCGCTGATCTGGCAGAACCCTTGGGCGACATGGTGCAGATCCTGAATTGGGCGCAGGCCAATCCGGGGCGCTTCACCTATCCGCAGCCCCCTGATTTCCTTGGCACGACCTTCCTGAAACAGGCGCTGGTTGACCTGCTGGATGACCCTTCTGCATTGGCCGAACCGGCGACGGACGCGAACTATGATGCCGTCACCGCGCCGCTTTGGGCCTATCTGGACGAGCTGACGCCAGCGCTTTGGCGCGAAGGTCGCGCTTATCCCGCAACCGGCCCCGCACAGCTGCAACTGATCGCAGATGGCGAGGTTGATCTGGCGATTTCCTTTAGCCCCGGTGAGGCGACAGCCGCGATTGCCAACAACCAGCTTCCCGACACCGTGCGCACCTTTGTGTTGGACGGCGGGACCATCGGCAACGCCTCCTTTGTGGCCGTGCCCTATAACTCTGGCAGCACCGAAGGTGCGATGGTTGTCGCCAACTTCCTGATGTCGCCAGAGGCACAGGCCCGCGCGCAAGACCCCAACATTCTGGGCTATGGCACGGTGCTGAACATGGACGCGCTGTCGGCTGACGACCGCGCCGCCTTTGACGCGCTGGAACTGGGCATCGCCACCCTGTCGCCGGCCGAGTTGGGCACCGTGCAGGCAGAACCGCACCCCAGCTGGATGACCCGCATTGCGGACGACTGGGTGCAGCGCTACGGCGTGGCGCAATAAGTCCGTTCGCCGGGGCTGCATCCCTGCCGCCCCGGCCCACCTGACATGCAGCGCACCCTGCTTCCCATCCTGCCGCTTGTGACGCTCGCGGTGATGCTCGGCCCGGTTTTGGCCGGGCTTTGGGGGACGGTGCTGCCCGCCTTTGGCCATTTTCCTGCCGCCGGTGAAACTGGCCCTAGCCTTGCCCCGTTCCGCGCGCTGATCAATTGGCCGGGCCTGCCGCACGCGGTCACGCTGTCGCTGCTGACCGGCATTGGGGCCACCGTGATCGCGTTGACGATCGTGGCCCTGCTGACCGCGGGCTGGTCCGGCACCCGTTCGTTTCGCGCGCTGGAACGCGCCCTTTCGCCGCTTTTGTCGGTGCCCCATGCCGCCGCCGCCTTTGGTCTGGCCTTTCTGATCGCGCCTTCCGGCTGGGTGTCGCGTTTGCTGTCACCGGCGCTGACGGGCTGGGAAAGACCCCCTGATCTGTTGATCGTGCAGGACCACTGGGGGCTGACCATGATGGCAGGCCTTGTGGTGAAAGAGGTGCCGTTTCTGCTGCTGATGACCCTCTCTGCCCTTGGGCAAACCGATGCGGCGCGGGCGCAGGCCGTCTCTGCCGCGCTGGGGTATGGCCGGGTCACGGGCTGGCTGAAAACCGTGTTCCCGCGCGTCTACACACAGATCCGTCTGCCGGTCTATGTGGTGCTGGCCTATGCGATGTCGGTCGTGGACGTGGCGGTGATCCTTGGCCCCAACACGCCGCCGCCCCTGTCGGTCCAAATCGTCAAATGGATGTCTGATCCGGTTCTGGCCCTGCGGCTGCAAGCGGCCGCCGCCGCCTTGCTGCAACTTGGCCTTGTCCTTGGCGCGCTTGCCGCCTGGCGTCTGGGCGAAACCGTTGTGGCCCGTCTTGGCCGTCGCTGGATCGCTGCCGGTGGCCGGGGTCGCGCTGACCGCGCCGTGGCCGGTGCGGCGCTGGCCGTTGGCACCACATCGGCACTGGCGGTGCTGCTGGGGCTGGCGGTGCTGGCGGTCTGGTCCTTTGCCGGGTTCTGGGGCTTTCCCGATGCCCTGCCTGATAGTGCGACGCTCAAGAACTGGATGCGCCACGGCCCTTCGGCGCTGGGCGCTTTGGCTGATACCGCGCTCATCGCGCTCAGTGTCACCTTCGTGGCGCTGATGCTGACCATTGGCTGTCTGGAGGCTGAATACCGCTACAACCTGCGCGTCACGACACGCGGCATGTGGCTGCTCTATTTGCCACTACTGATCCCGCAAACCGCGTTCCTGCCGGGGCTACAAACGCTGCTTTTGTCGGTGGGCGCGGACGTTGGCATCTGGCCGGTTCTGCTGGCGCATTTGGTCTTTGTGCTGCCTTACGTCTTTTTGTCATTGGCCGACCCGTTCCGCGCATGGGACGCGCGCACCGGCACTGTGGCCGCGGCCCTTGGCGGATCACCTGACCGGGTGCTGTGGCGCGTGCGTCTGCCGATGCTGCTGCGCCCGGTCCTGACCGCCACCGCCGTCGGCATCGCCGTCTCTGTCGGGCAATACCTGCCCACCTTGCTGATTGGTGGCGGCCGCGTGTCGACCCTCACGACAGAGGCGGTGGCGCTGGCATCCGGGGGTGACAGGCGCGCGATTGGTTTCTACGGCTTGCTGCAAACCGGGGCCGCGCTGCTGCCCTTTGCACTGGCGCTGCTGGTGCCGGCACTTTGGTGGCGCAACAGAAGGGGGCTGCGGCATGGCTAAGGGTCTGACGCTTGATCAGGTGGTGATCGCCAAAGGCGGCGCACCGTTGGTGTCCCTTGACCGGCACATCGCACCGGGTGAGGTGCTGACCGTCATGGGCCCCTCTGGCGTGGGTAAATCCACGCTGCTGTCCTTCGTCACCGGCACGCTGGCGGGCGATTTTCGCGGCGCGGGCCGCGTGCTGCTGGACGGGCAAGACATCACCGACCAGCCACCGCACCAGCGGATGGTGGGTATCCTGTTTCAGGATGATCTGCTGTTCCCGCACCTGTCGGTGGGGCAAAACCTTGCCTTTGGCCTGCGCGCCGGTGGCAGCCGCGCGGACCGCCGCGCCCGGATTGATGCCGCACTGGAAGAGGTCGGGCTGGCCGGGTTCGCTGACCGCGATCCTGCCACCCTGTCGGGCGGGCAAAAGGCCCGCGTGGCCCTGATGCGGATGCTGCTCGCGGACCCTTGCGCGCTGCTGCTGGATGAGGCGTTCAGCCGTCTGGATACAGAACGCCGCGCGCAGGTGCGCAGCCTTGTGTTCGATCGCGCCCGTGCGCTGCAACTGCCGGTGCTGATGGTCACCCATGACGCCGAAGATGCCGCCGCCGCTGGCGGTGAGGTTGTCACACTGGCCTAGGACCAGCCCGCGCGCCGTGGCACCCTGACGGCCAGCATCGGCTTCAGCAGTGGTGACCGGAACCGCCGCAAATCCAGCGCCTCGTGCACGCCTGTCGTGATCTCTCCATCCAGCTGCGTTGTCACCGCGGCGCGGGTGTAAAACGGGGCGTCCAACATCGCCAGCGCCTGCTTTGGTGTGGTGCCCGGATCAGCCCGCGTTTCGCGCCGCACTTGCCACAGCGAGTTGGCGAACCGCTTGCGCGGGGGGGCGGTGACATGGCGCGCGCTGCCATCCGGGTCAAACCGCACGGCGGTGTCAAACGACGTCCCATCGCGCTGGGTCACGTCGTAAAACGCCGTCGCCCCGCCACCCGTGGGAAAGCTGCCCCACGTCCAGTTGTCAAAATCCGCCTCAAGCGCGCGGGTGCCGAAATTGGCGTCAAAGTAGCCCTTGCCGGACCACTGCCAGCCCGTTGCTTCCAGATCGACGCGGATGTCCGACAGGGGCGCAAAGGGCCGCCAGACGTGTGCCCCGTCACGCGTCAGCGGCAGTTCAACCCCCGTCACCGCGCGCGGCGTCACGGTGATCTTGCCGCGCACCCGCGACACCAGCGGCGGGCTTGCGATTTCGTCGATGGTGATTACCAATGACCGCCCATCCCAATGCATCTGGCTGGGTCCAACCTTCAGCGTATCGCGGCTTGTCTCCAACGCGGCCCGCCCCCGGTCGGTCATCGTGAATCGCCCGCCTTTGCCATAGGTCGCCACATTGATGCAGCAGTGATTGGCAGGGTCTTTGCGGCCCGACCACGCATACCAAGGTGAAAAGACCGATCCGATAAACCCTATGACAGAGACCGCTTTGGTCCCGCAGTCGCTGATCCCATCGACATACCACCAGGCATAGCCGTCGCGGGGGACGTGGATGTCAAAGTTTGGTCGGTCATGATCGCTGCGGCCGCATGCCGGGCGGAGAGTGTGGCCATCGGCACCCCCGCGCCGGGATGCGCCCCGCCCCCGCACAGATACAGCCCCTTCACGCTGGTCCGCGCCTTTGGCCGTTTGAAGGCTGCCGTCATCCCCTGCGGGGATCGCCCGTAAAGTGACCCCATGCTGTGCGGGCACAGTGCGTCGAACTCCTGCGGTGTGGTCAGCGTGTCCGGCCCCGGCGTTGGTGTGAACCGCAGACCGAAGGCCGCCAGGCGACTGAAGGTCAGTGTCTGACATATGTGTTTCTCCTCTTGCGGGTCGCGGACAACCGGCGGGGCGTTCATGATGACCTCGAACCGCTGCATGGCGTCTATGGCGGCACTGCCGTGATCCTGCGCGCATAGATAAAGCGTGGCGTCTTGTGGCATCTTTCCCCGGCTCAGCGGTTGGAATTCCGCATTGGCGATCTTGCCGAAAAAGACGTTGTGATGGGCCAGATCCGGCCCGCGCGGGGCTGCGGCAAAGGCATGAACATAGGCCGACAGGCTGCGCGGTGTGGTGGCGCTGCCGGGCACAGCTTCAGCCACGCCCTTGCCCAATGCGCCGACCTGTAAGGCGCGCGGATCGCCGTTGAACAGCACCACATCCGCGTTGAACCTGTCATGCCCGGCTTCAACCCCGGTGACCGCTCCGCCCTGCTTGATGATCCGTGTCACCGCGGTGTTGAACTGGAATGTGGCGCCAAGCGCCTCTGCCTGCTGTTGCAAGACCTGCGCCAACCGGTGCATCCCGCCGTCCACCGCCCAAACGCCCTGCGCCTCGGCGTCCGAGATCAACGACAGGATCGCGGGCGATGCCAGTGGCGAGCCACCGACATATGTGGCGTAACGTCCGAAGAGCTGCGCCAGTCGCGGGTCACGGAACGACGCAGACAAATCGCGCGCCATGTTGCGCCATGGGGCCATATCGGCAACCAGGCGCGGGTTGCGCAGCACATGAGCAATCAGCGCGGTCTGGCGCGGGGCCTCAGCCTGCATCATCGGGGCGTCAAACGCCGCGAACAACCGCGCTGCCCGGTCTGCGAACCGTGTGTATTGCGCGGCGGCCTTGCTGCCGAATGTGGCGTGGACATTGGCCACGGTGGCCGCCCGGTCCGCCATCAGATCAAAGGTCGTGCCGTCATCCCAGAAATGGCGCGCGATCACGTCCAAGGGGCGCAGCGTCAGATGGTCCGACAGCGACAGCCCGCAATCGGCGAACAGCGCCTCGAAGACCGGGCGCATGGTCAGTACGGTGGGTCCTGCATCCACCGGCCCCGCAGCCGAGGGCAGGGTGCGCATCTTGCCGCCCGGTCCGCCGTGCATCTCCAGCACGGTCACAGCGCACCCGCTGTGCGCCAGCCGCAAAGCCGCCGCCAATCCGCCGATCCCGGCCCCGATAATGATCACGCGCGTGGTGGTTTTGGGCATGGTCCCTCCGATCCCCAGTGTTGACTCAGGCAGATGATTGTGTCCAGTTTGATTTACACAATGGCTGTCAGCTAAGTGATACATGCCCGCAGGGGGACAGAAATGCGCATCGCAGAACGGATTGACATCGCCCTGACACGGGCCATCTTTGACGGTCAGCGCGAGGCCGCACCAGCCAAGCTGGCCGCAGCCCTCGGCTATGCCGTCACACCCGGAGGCGCGCGGATCAGGCCGACGATCCTGATGTCCGTGGCTCTGGCGTGTGGCGATGACCAGCCCAAGGTCACTGATGCTGCCGCCGTGGCGCTTGAACTGATGCACTCGGCCAGTCTGGTTCACGACGACCTGCCTTGTTTTGATGATGCCGACCTGCGCCGGGGTAAACCCGCGCTGCACCGCGCCTTTTCCGAACCGCTGGCCGTGCTGACCGGCGACAGCCTGATCATCATGGCATTTCAGGTGC
The DNA here is from genome assembly GCF_041103235.1 of Yoonia sp. R2331. Classification (NCBI taxonomy): domain Bacteria; kingdom Pseudomonadati; phylum Pseudomonadota; class Alphaproteobacteria; order Rhodobacterales; family Paracoccaceae; genus Cognatiyoonia; species Cognatiyoonia denitrificans. The sequence goes on from NZ_JBGCUN010000002.1 coordinate 343,506, forward strand.
TGGCCCGCGCTGCTGGCCTGATGCCGCACCGGACCCTGCAACTGATCGAGGTGCTGTCCACGCGCTCTGGCATGCCGCACGGCATCTGTGCCGGGCAGGGCTGGGAAAGCGAAGAGGTGATTGACCTGTCGGCCTACCACCAGTCCAAGACCGGTGCGCTGTTTATCGCCGCCACCCAGATGGGGGCAATCGCCGCCGGGCAGGAACCCGACCAATGGGAAGAACTTGGCGCGCGCATTGGCGAGGCGTTTCAGGTGGCCGACGATTTGCGCGACGCGCTGTGTGATGCCGAAACGCTGGGCAAACCCGCCGGACAGGACGATCTGCATGGGCGGCCCAATGCGGTGACGGAACTTGGTGTGACCGGGGCCGTGGATCGCTTTGACGCGATCCTGACTGGCGCGATCTCCTCGATCCCCGCCTGCCCGGGAGAGGCCGCACTGGCCCAGATGGTTCGTGCCTATGCCGACAAACTGGTGCCCGCCGTGGCCCGTGACCGCTTGTCAGTGCCCGGCGAGTAATGGCGGATGTGGGCCTGTCCGGGGGCCGTGCGCCTGCGCGCCCCGACCGGCTGCCCACCGGGCGTCTGGCGCGTCTGCCCGCCAGCCCCGGCTTTCAGGCCTGGGCCGCGCGCGTCCCGCTTTTGCGCCGACTGGTCCGCACCGAAGGCGAGGCGATGTTCGATCTGGTCGCAGGCTTTTGCCACAGTCAGATCCTGCTGGCGCTGGTCCGTCTGCGCATTCCCACCTTGCTGCTGTCGCACCGCATGACCGCCGCCGCATTGGCCGCCGACACACAGGTGCCCCCCGACCGGATGCAAGTGCTTTTGAATGCCGCCGTCTCGCTGCGCCTGCTGAAATGCCGGGGCGGATACTACCAACTGACCACGCGCGGCACGGCACTGGCCGGGGTGCCGGGCCTGCAAGGCATGATCGACCACCACGATGTGCTTTATCGCGACCTGACCGACCCCGTCGCGTTTTTCCGGGGCGAGGTCGACACCGAACTGGCAGATTTCTGGCCCTATGTCTTTGGCGCAGGCGGTGCCACCGACCCTGATGTGACCGCGCGCTATAGTCGCTTGATGACCGACAGTCAGGCGCTCGTGGCCGCTGATACGATTGCGGCTGTGAACTGGTCAGGTGCCTCCCATGTGATGGACATCGGCGGCGGCACCGGCGCCTTTCTGGCTGCCTTGGGGCAGGTCGTGCGCACACCGCACCTGACACTTTTTGATCTGCCTGCCGTGGCGCCCGCGGCTGCCAAACGGTTCGCTGATACCGGCCTGCTGGACCGCACCACGATTGCGCCGGGATCGTTCCGCGATGATCCGCTGCCGCAGGGCGCGGATGTGATCACGCTGGTGCGGGTGCTCTACGATCACGCCGATGACACGGTGCTGGCGCTCTTGCGCGCGGCCTTTGACGCGCTGCCGCCGGGGGGGCGGCTGATCGTGTCCGAACCGATGACAGGTGGGCAGGCCCCGCAGCGCGCTGGCGACGCCTATTTCGCGCTTTATTGCATGGCCATGCGCACCGGTCGCGCCCGGTCTGCCACACAGGTGCAGGCGTTGATGCAGCAGGCGGGCTTTGCCCAGTTTAGGGCCCCAAAGCCGCACCGGCCATTTGTCACATCCGTGGTCTGGGGTGTCAGGCCAAGCTGACACGCGGCTTGTCCAAATCATTTGACATAAGTGACTGTAAGGCTAGACTGACAGTTGACAGATTGTCGCACTTCAACAGCGCCAAATGTCGGGACAAAACGGGGAAAAACCTTGAGAACAAAGGCCGTCATTCTGAACGCACCCGGCGAATTGGGTGTCGAATCGGTGACCCTGACCGCGCCAGCGCGCGGTGATATCGTTGTCCGCGTCCTGCACTCTGGCATTTCAACCGGCACGGAAAAGCTGTTTTGGACCGGCGAAATGCCCCCCTTTCCCGGTATGGGCTACCCGCTGATCCCCGGCTACGAGGCCGCAGGCGAAGTGGTCGAGGCTGGCCCCGAAAGCGGGTTCTGCGTGGGTGAACATGTCTTTGTCCCCGGTGCCAATTGCTATGACGGGGCGTTTGGCCTTTTTGGCGCAGCCTCTGCCACCATCGTCACCCCTGCATCCCGCGTGACCCGGATCGACCGGGGCTTGGGCGCGTCCGGCGCGCTTTTGGCGTTGGCCGCTACCGCGCGCCACGCGATGGCCGGACCGGGCAAGGCTGTGCCGGATTTGATCATCGGTCACGGTGTTCTGGGCCGCCTTCTGGCGCGGCTGACCATCGCAGCCGGCGCACCTGCGCCCACCGTGTGGGAGATCGACCCGCTTCGGATGGATGGGGCGGACGGCTATGACGTTGTGAACCCCGACGCCGACACGCGCCGCGACTATGCCAGCATCTACGATGCCTCGGGTCGTGCTGATCTTTTGAATGACATGATCGGGCGTTTGGTGCGCGGCGGTGAAATCGTCCTCGCCGGGTTCTACACCCAGCCGCTGCAATTCGCCTTTCCGCCCGCCTTCATGAAAGAGGCCCGGCTGCGCATCTCTGCCGAATGGCAGCCCGACGACATGACCGCCACCAAGGCGCTCGTCGAAAGCGGCGTGCTGCGGCTCGACGATCTGATCTCTGAAACACGACCCGCGGCGGACGCGGCAAAGGCCTACACCACGGCCTTTACCGATCCGGCCTGCCTGAAAATGATCCTGAACTGGGGAACCGCATGAAGGACGAAATTCCGAACCTCAAGGGCTATGACAAGGCCCTGCGCGATGAAGCGGCCCAGCCCACGCTTGAGGTTCCGCAAGGGGAGCCCACGTCCAAAACCCAGATCATCGCGATCTATGGCAAAGGCGGGATCGGCAAGTCGTTCACGCTGGCCAACCTCAGCCACATGATGGCCGAACAGGGCAAGCGCGTGCTGCTGATTGGCTGTGACCCGAAATCCGACACCACCAGCCTGCTCTTTGGCGGCAAGGCCTGCCCGACGATCATCGAAACCTCTGCCAAGAAAAAGCTGGCAGGCGAAGAAGTCGCGATTGGCGACGTTTGTTTCAAGCGCGGCGGCGTCTTTGCGATGGAACTTGGCGGGCCAGAGGTTGGGCGCGGCTGTGGCGGACGCGGTATCATCCACGGGTTCGAGCTGTTGGAAAAGCTCGGGTTCCATGACTGGGACTTTGACTATGTGTTGCTCGACTTTCTAGGTGACGTGGTCTGTGGCGGCTTTGGCCTGCCGATTGCCCGCGACATGGCGCAAAAGGTGATCCTTGTGGGGTCCAATGACTTGCAATCGCTTTACGTGGCGAACAACGTCTGTTCCGCCGTCGAATACTTCCGCAAGTTGGGCGGCAACGTCGGTGTGGCGGGCCTTGTTATCAACAAGGATGACGGCACCGGCGAGGCGCAGGCCTTTGCCAAGGCGGTCGACATCCCGATCCTAGCGGCCATTCCGCAGGATGATGACCTGCGCAAGAAATCCGCCAACTACCAGATTGTCGGCACCATGGAATCGCAGTGGGGCGAGATGTTTGCAGGCCTTGCCGATGCCGTCGGCGTGGCCCCGCCGGTGCGGCCAACGCCGCTCGATCAGGATGGGTTGCTGGGTCTCTTTGATGCCGAAGACACGGGCGCCAACTTTGTTCTGACCCCAGCCACTGACACCGACATGCGCGGCAAGAATGCCAAGCCCAGGGAAAGCCTTGAGGTGATCTATGACGACGCATGATCGCATCAAACGGGCCATCAGCAATGCCAAGATCCTGCAGGATGAAGCGGTCGATCTTAAAAAGGTCCTGACGGATTTCGTGGACGAGGTGAAAGCAGGGAAGTCGCCCGCACCCGCACCAAAGGATCCGTCATGATTGGCCAACCCCCACAGCGCGAAGGTTATGAAGTCGGCTATGACGCCGCCGGTGAGGTTGAAATCATCCGTGGCGAAGAGCGCGCGCAGCAAGAGATGAGCGCCACCCAAGCCACCGCGTTGGAAGGCGGCTGCACCGCCGGTGCCGCCACGATGGAGGCGGCCGCCCGCGCCGCGGGCAAATCCGACATCCTTGATCAATACGCCGCCGATTACCCCCAAGGCCCCCACGATCAGCCGCAGTCCATGTGCCCCGCCTTCGGATCGCTGCGCGTCGGCCTGCGCATGAAGCGTGTGGCCACCGTGCTGTCCGGCTCGGCCTGCTGTGTCTACGGCCTGACGTTTGTTTCACACTTCTACGGCGCGCGCCGCTCGGTCGGCTACGTGCCGTTCAACTCTGAAACGCTGGTCACCGGCAAGCTCTTCGAGGATATCCGCGAAAGCGTGCACGATATGGCCGACCCCGACCGCTATGACGCGATTGTGGTCACTAACCTTTGTGTACCAACCGCCTCTGGCGTGCCGCTGCGCCTGTTGCCGAAGGAAATCAACGGCGTCCGCATCGTCGGCATCGACGTCCCCGGCTTTGGCATCCCCACCCATGCAGAGGCCAAGGATGTGCTGGCCGGTGCCATGCTCGCCTATGCAAGGGAAGAGGCCGCCGCAGGCCCCGTCGCCCGGCCCACCGCTGCCAAAGATGACCGCCCCGCTGTCGCCCTGATGGGAGAGATGTTCCCCGCCGACCCGATGATGATCGGCGGCATGTTGGCCCCCATGGGGCTTGCCGCCGGACCTGTGGTGCCGACCCGCGAGTGGCGCGAGCTTTACGCCGCCCTCGATTGTGGCGTCGCCGCTGCGATCCACCCGTTCTACACCGCATCCGTGCGCGAATTTCAGGCCGCTGGCCGCAAGGTCGTGGGCTCTGCCCCCGTCGGCTATGACGGCACCGCCGCGTGGCTGGCAGCAATCGGTGACGCCTACAACGTCGCGCCGGACCAGATCGCCGCAGCCCAGAACGCGTTCTTGCCCGCCATCAAGGGTGCGCTAGCCGGGGCGCGAATTGACGGCACCATCACCCTGTCGGGCTACGAAGGGTCTGAACTCCTCGTCGCGCGCCTATTGATCGAAAGCGGCGCGACTGTGCCTTATGTCGGCACCGCCTGCCCGAAGACACCTTGGTCCGCTGATGACGCCGCATGGCTTGAGGCCAAAGGTGTGAAGGTCAAGTTCCGCGCCAGCCTCGAGGATGACCTCTCCGCCATGGAAGGCGTCAAGCCTGACCTTGCCATCGGGACCACGCCGGTGGTGCAGCGCGGCAAGGAATTGGGCATCCCCTCGCTTTACTTCACCAACTTGATCTCGGCCCGTCCGCTGATGGGGCCTGCTGGCGCCGGCAGCCTGCAACAGGTCGTGAATGCCGCGATCAACGGTGCCGAGAAGATGGGCAAGATGAAAGCCTTTTTCGAAGGCGTCGGCCACGACGACACCGCTGGTGTCTGGGAAGGCGCGCCCAACCTGCGCCCCGACTTCCGCGCCCAGCACCAGAAAAAGCTGGATAAACAAAAGAGGGCCGCAGAAGCGGCGGCAATGATATGACCCCGAATATTCGTCGAATATTCGTCACCCCCAAATCTTTGACGAAGATTTGCCCCCGCCGGTCGGAGGGTGCGCTATGCTGATCACCGATCACGACCGTGCAGGCGGATATTGGGGCGCTGTCTATGCCTTCTGCGCCGTCAAAGGCCTGCAAGTGGTGATTGACGGCCCCGTCGGCTGCGAAAATCTGCCCGTGACTTCTGTCTTGCACTACACGGACGGCTTGCCCCCGCATGAGCTGCCCATCGTTGTCACCGGTCTGGGTGAGACCGAGATGGGCGAAGGCACAGAAGAGGCGATGAAACGCGCGTGGAACGTGCTTGATCCCGCCTTGCCCGCCGTGGTCGTCACCGGGTCGATTGCCGAGATGATCGGCGGCGGCGTGACACCACAAGGCACCAACATCCAGCGCTTCCTGCCGCGCACCATTGATGAGGATCAATGGGAATGCGCCGACCGCGCGATGACGTGGATTTTCACCGAATTCGGCATGACCAAGGGTCGGATGCCGCCCGAGAAGAAGCGCCCCGATGATGCGCCCCCCCGCGTCAACATCCTTGGGCCGATGTACGGCACATTCAACATGCCGTCTGATCTGGCGGAAATCCGACGCTTGGTCGAAGGCATCGGGGCAGAGGTCAATATGGTCATGCCGCTGGGCGCGCATCTGGCCGAAATGCGCAATCTGGTGAATGCGGACGTAAACATCTGCATGTACCGCGAGTTTGGCCGTGGCCTCGCGGAATGCCTTGGCAAGCCCTACCTGCAGGCCCCCTTTGGCATCGACAGCACCACCAAGTTCCTGCGCAAGCTGGGCGAACTAACCGGCCTTGACCCTGAGCCCTTCATCGAACGCGAAAAGCACTCGACCATCAAACCGGTCTGGGATTTGTGGCGTTCGGTCACGCAGGATTTCTTTGCCACCGCCGAATTCGGGATCGTCGCCAACGAAACCTACGCCCGTGGCGTGCGCCATTATCTTGAGGGCGATCTGGGTTTCCCTTGCGCCTTTGCCGTCGCGCGCTGTCGCGGGGCCAAGACCAACAACGACGAGGTGCGCAACCTTGTGCACAGCAAGAAACCCCTGATCCTGATGGGGTCGATCAACGAAAAAATGTATCTGGCAGAAACCAAGGCGGGCCACGGCCCCAGCCCCAGCTTCATCCCCGCCAGCTTCCCCGGTGCCGCGATCAGGCGCGCGACTGGCACGCCCTTCATGGGCTACGCCGGGGCGACTTATATCCTGCAAGAGGTCTGCAATGGCCTTTTCGACAGCCTCTTTCACATTCTGCCGCTGGCCTCTGACATGGACGCCACCGATGCGACCCTGACACCGCTGCGGCGCGACATGCCGTGGGACGCAGATGCCCAGGCCAAACTGGATGAGATCGTGGCAACACACCCGATCCTGACACGCATTTCCGCGGCGAAAACGCTGCGGGACGCCGCCGAACGGGCGGCCCTCGACGCAGGCAGTGACCGCGTGGTCCTGCAGACGGTCGAGACATTAGAGACATCAACGGGAGGACAGAAATGACAGATTTCACCAGCGACGTGGACGTGCCATCGCGCACGCGGACCGCACCGCCCAAGCGCGAGTACTACGCTTATTTCGCGATCATCTTCCTGGCGACCCTGCCGCTGGCGGTCCTGACGTGGGGCCTGTCTGCGCTACGTCAGATGAAGCTGCCGGCCAAGGGACCATTCGCCAAGGCCTGGACGCAAGCCCGGATCATAACACCACAGATTTTCAGTGCCTGAGGCGCTGAAATACGACATTCGCCATGCTTTCGGGTGCGGTGGATCAGGGCAGGGGGCTCTCCCCTGTCAATACCCGGCCGCAGGGGCTCTGCGGCGTCAGTTCATAATTGGAGACAAGAATGGCTGATAGAAGTGACCTGTCTTTCACAGGTCTCACAGACGAGCAGGCGCAGGAATTGCACTCAGTCTACATGAGCGGACTGTGGATCTTCACGATGATCGCAGTCGTTGCCCATGTGCTGACGTACATCCAACTGCCCTGGTTCTCTTGGTAAGAAAGGAACGTAAGCAATGGCACAGTTCTACAAGATCTGGCTGATCTTCGACCCGCGCCGCGTTTTCGTGGCACAGGGCGTGTTCCTTTTCCTGCTGGCAGCGATGATTCACCTCGTCCTGCTTAGCAACGAGGGCACCAACTGGTTCCAGCTGGCCTTTGGCGCGCAATAGGGACCGGGCGTAACGCTTGGACAAGATCGCTATGGGCGGGCCTGGTCCGCCCATAGCAAACCACACGACGCTAGACGACAGGACACCCCACGGGACCGGCCCTGTCCATGAATGGAGAAGAAGATGGCACAGCTCAGCTTCGAAAGAAAATACCGGGTCCGTGGTGGGACGCTGATCGGCGGCGACATGTTCGACTTTTGGGTGGGGCCCTTTTATGTGGGCTTCTTCGGGGTCACGACATTCTTTTTTGCCGTGCTTGGCACCATCCTGATCTTTTACGGCGCCTCGCAGGGGCCAACATGGAACCCCTGGCTGATCTCGATTGATCCGCCGGCGCTGGAATACGGGTTGGGTGCGGCACCGCTGCTGGAAGGCGGGTTATGGCAGATCATCACGATCTGCGCGATTGGCGCCTTTGTCAGTTGGGCGCTGCGCGAGGTCGAGATTTGCCGCAAGCTGGGCATCGGTTATCACGTGCCGTTTGCATTTTCCGTGGCGATCCTGGCCTATGTCACCCTTGTGGTGATCCGGCCGGTGTTGATGGGGGCCTGGGGGCACGCATTCCCCTATGGCATCTTCAGCCACCTCGATTGGGTGAATAACGTGGGCTATGCTTATGGCAACTTCCACTACAACCCCGCGCATATGGTCGCGATCACCTTCTTTTTCACCACCTGTCTGGCGCTGGCGCTGCACGGGTCACTGGTGCTGTCGGCGGTCAACCCCGGCAAGGGGCAGGAGATCAAATCGCCCGACCACGAAGACACCTATTTCCGCGATCTGATCGGCTACTCCATCGGGCCACTTGGCATCCACCGTCTGGGCCTGTTCCTGGCGCTGAATGCGGGCCTTTGGTCAGCGATCTGCATCGTCATTTCGGGCACCATCTGGTTCGACGAATGGATCATCTGGTGGGATTGGTATTACGAGCTGCCCTGGTGGGTGGACCTGTAAGGAGGACATGAAAAATGGCTGAATATCAGAATATTTTCACCCAGGTTCAGGTCCAGGGACCCGCCGAAATGGGTGTGGATGCACAGGATGGCAGCGCCATCGAACGCGGCACGACAACCGGGTTTTCCAAGCTGGCGGGCCTCTTTGGCAACGCACAACTTGGCCCGGTCTATCTGGGGTCCTTCGGGCTGATCTCGCTTGCGACGGGGCTGGTCTGGTTCCTGATGGTGGGCCTCGCCTTCTGGGCGCAGGCTGACTATAGCCCCGCAATTTTCCTGCGGGATCTGTTCTGGCTCTCGCTTGATCCGCCCTCACCGGGCTATGGCCTGTCGATGCCACCCATGGATGACGGCGGCTACTTCATGATCGCCAGCTTCTTTCTGCTGATCTCGGTCATGACGTGGTGGGTCCGCACCTACCTGCGGGCTGAAGCACTCGGCATGGGCAAACACGTCGCCTGGGCCTTTGCCTCTGCCATCTGGCTGTTTCTGGTGCTGGGCCTCTTCCGCCCGATCCTGATGGGCGACTGGTCGGAAATGGTCCCCTATGGCGTGTTCAGCCACCTCGACTGGACCAACCTCTTTTCGATCACCCACGGCAACCTGTTCTACAACCCCTTCCACGCGCTCAGCATTGCGTTCCTCTATGGCTCTGCCCTGCTGTTTGCGATGCACGGGGCCACGATCCTCGCGGTCAGCCGCTTCGGCGGCGAGCGCGAGATCGAACAGATCGTCGACCGGGGCACCGCCACCGAACGGGCCGCCCTGTTCTGGCGCTGGACCATGGGCTTCAACGCCACAATGGAAGGCATCCACCGTTGGGCGTGGTGGTTTGCGGTGCTGACAACGCTGACCGGCGGCATCGGCATCCTGCTCACCGGCACGGTGGTCGATAACTGGTACGTCTGGGCCCAAGACCACGGCTATGCGCCGCTAGACCGTTGATGAAAGGACGATGATGATGAGCGACGAAAAGATGAACATCCTCGGCCGGGCAGAACGGTCCCGGCTGTCAGCCGACATCACCTATCTGATGCTCAAGGGGGCGGGATATGCCGCCATCTTCTGCTTGGCCCTGTGGCTGGTGATTGCGGTGATCGCAGGCATCGGACGGGCGCTACCCCCTGAAAGCCGCGATGCATCTGACCCCACACCGTGGTCCGCCCTGACCGTCCCGGTCACGGTCATCACGGTCTGACCCCATAGGTGCGGGCGGTGCGCGACGCGGCCCGCATCTTCTGCCATCGGGCCACCCTCCCTGGTGGGCCCGGTCACGGGGCGCCTCTGGCACCCCAGTTCCCTTCCTGTTGGCTACAGGAACGCGCGTCGCAACTTAGGGTCACACCTTGGGTTGCGGCGCGTTTTTTTCACCGGCGGAGGCTGCCATGATCCCGACCCCAACACTTGACCGCGTCAACTATCCTGCAGACTTGCGCGCCATGACAGACACCGATCTGGCAACCCTGTCGGACGAATTACGCGCCGAGGTGATCGACGCGGTGTCAGTGACCGGCGGCCACCTTGGGTCGTCCTTGGGCGTGGTCGAACTGGCCGTGGCAATCCACGCCGTTTTTGACACCCCGCGCGACAAACTGGTCTGGGACGTGGGCCACCAGTGCTATCCGCACAAGGTGCTGACCGGCCGTCGCGACCGGATGCGGACCCTGCGGAAAGAGGGCGGGCTGTCCGGCTTCACCAAGCGCGCCGAAAGCGTCTATGACCCCTTTGGCGCGGCGCATTCTTCCACCTCGATTTCTGCAGCACTTGGCTTCACCCTTGGCCGCGACGAAGGCATGGACACAGGCGATGCGATTGCGGTGATCGGTGATGGGTCGATCAGCGCGGGCATGGCCTATGAGGCGCTCAACAACGCAGGTGCCGAAGGCCGGCGAATGTTCGTGATCCTCAACGACAATGAGATGTCGATCGCCCCGCCCGTGGGCGCGATGTCGAAATACCTTTCCAGCCTCTATGCCTCGCCCTTGGGAGAGATGCACAAGATGGCGGCGGGGTTCGAGGCCGCCTTGCCCGGCCCATTGCGTGACCACGCCCGCCGCGCGCGGCAGTTGGTGACCGGGGCAGCACCGGGCAATTCCGGCACATTGTTTGAAGAGCTTGGCTTTTCCTACGTCGGCCCCATCGACGGGCACGACATGTCGCAGCTTTTGCCGGTCCTGCGCGCCGCCCGTACCCGCGCCACCGGCCCTGTGCTGATCCATGTCTGCACCACCAAGGGCAAAGGCTTTGCACCTGCTGAAAACGCGGCAGATTGCGGTCACGGTGTCGGGAAATTCGACCCTAACACCGGTGAACAGCCCAAAAAGCGACCGAATGCGCCCAGCTACACTTCTGTCTTCGGTCACGCCCTTACGGAAGAGGCTGAACATGACCCCCGGATCGTCGCCGTCACCGCCGCGATGCCCTCTGGCACCGGTGTCGACATCATGGCCAAGCGTTTCGCGTCCCGTGTGCATGACGTGGGCATTGCCGAACAGCACGGCGTGACCTTTGCCGCCGGCATGGCCGCGTCGGGGCTGAAACCTTTCTGCGCGATCTACTCGACCTTCCTGCAACGCGGTTACGACCAGATCGTGCATGACGTGGCTTTGCAAAACTTGCCCGTCCGCTTTGCCATCGACCGCGCGGGTCTTGTCGGTGCCGATGGCCCGACCCATGCCGGCGCCTTTGACATCGGCTACCTTTCGGCGCTGCCCAACATGGTGGTTATGGCCGCCAGTGACGAGGCAGAGCTGATGCACATGGTCCGCACCGCCGCCGCCTATGACGATGGCCCCATCGCGTTCCGCTACCCCCGCGGCGAGGGCGAAGGCGTGACCATGCCCGACCGCGGCGCGCTGATCGAGATTGGCAAGGGCCGGATCGTGCAAGAAGGATCAGACATCGCACTTTTGTCCTTTGGCGCGCATCTGGGCGAATGCCGCAAGGCCGCTGATCTGTTGGAAATGCAAGGCATCGACGTCACTATTGCCGACGCCCGCTTTGCCAAGCCGCTCGACCGGGATCTGATCCGGCAGTTGGTGCGCAATCACCGCGCGGTGGTGACGATCGAACAAGGCGCGCGCGGCGGCTTTGGCGCGATGGTGCTGCATGATCTGGCCAACTATGGCCTTCTGGATGGCCGCTGCCAGATCCGCACAGTCACACTGCCCGACCGTTTCATAGATCAGGCCGCACCGGATGCGATGTACGCCGACGCAGGCATGACCGCGACCGACATCGCCGCCACCGCGATGCAGGCCGCCGGTGTCGACATGACCCGCGTCACCTCCAAGGCTTAGGCCGGGCTTGGGCGCGTCCCGCTACCCGACAGCACCCACCGTGCGGTGCTTTGCCTAAACGTTACCGCATGATTACCTATTGGGGCACAACTGCTGACCTGGGTTAGCTTGCTGCTGGGTGCGCGGCTTTGCCAGATGCGCAACGCAAAACGTCCGACACGTGCAAAAGTTATCTTTTCTTTGTCGTTAGTTAGCTTGTTTTCGGGGCAGCTCGCGGCGGGCTGGCAACGGGTTTTAGCACCGAAAGACACGCGCATTGGTCTGCGCGCGCTGTTTGCTGTTGGCGCGCATTCTGACGTTTTGATGCATGGGTTGTGTATGGGATGTGTATGCTTTGTGCATGTCCCGGATCAGCCGGTGCGGGCCATCTCGCCCAGGATCGCATCGGTGTGTTTGGCCAGATAAATCTGCAGCCAGGGGGTATAATTTTCAGGGTGTCGCGCCACGTCAGCGGACAGGTCATAATAGTTCACCCAACGCACCGCCATCACCTCTTCTGGGTTCAAGCCCAGCGTCAGATCATCGGGAGCTTCAGCCACGAAAATCTCGACCACTTCGTGTTCTGTCAGGCCATTTCCCACATCCGCACGATACTCCACCTTTTCGCGGTAGGCGGGATGTAACCCCTTGATTCCCAACTCTTCATCCAGCCGCCGTACGGCGCATTTGGCCGGGTCTTCGTTCCAGGCGGGGTGGGTGCAGCAGGTGTTCGCCCACAGGCCGGGGGTGTGGTATTTGCCCATCGCACGCTGCTGGATCAGGACCTTTCCACGGCTCATCACAAAGACGCTGACTGCCAGATGCCGCAGCCCTTTTTGATGCGCTTCCAGCTTTTCAACAGGTTGCAGTGTGCCATTGACCCAGGCCGGGATCATGATCGTCATGTCCGCAGCACCGACACAAGGCCCGTCAGATGGGCCAGGTTCTTGATCCCGATTTTCAGGTGCGCCAAAGGCCTTGAGTTCACAAGCTTTTTGTTCATGTAAGCCTCGAACGTCAGGCGCTGCACGTCGATGTCGTGGCAAAGCGAAACAAACCTTTCGCGCCGTTCATCTGACTTGTAATAGGCGTTTTGCATCGCACCAAGAACCCGGAAAACCTGCTTGTGCTCGCGCATGAACAATTTGCGCGCCAATTGCAAATCTTTCGCCCTGCCAGAGGCAAGACAGGCCGCCGCTGCGGTTGCCGCAGCACGGCCACCAACCATCGCGTAATAAATGCCTTCGCCTGATGATGGCGCGACCACTCCGGCGGCATCGCCGGCCAGGACCACGTCCTTACCATTGTCCCATTTGTCCAAAGGTTTCAGCGGGATAGGCGCGCCTTCGCGGCGGATCGTCTTGCATTCAGACAGGCCTGCGGTGGCCCGCAGGCTGGCTGTTGCCTCTTTCACATCGACGCTTTTGACCATTGACCCCATACCGATACTGGCCTGCCCGCCGTGCGGGAAAATCCAGCCATAGAAATCCGGGCTGATCTGACCATCATAGATCACGTCGCAGCGTTTGGGGTCGTAGGCTTCGGTCTTGGCCGGTGCCTCGATAATCTCATGATAAGCAATGACGTAAGGGATTTTGTCGCCCCCCGGCACTTCTGACTTGGCGACGTTTGACCGGGCACCATCGGCCCCGATCACCAACTTGGCGGTCAGGCGCTGCGGGTTGCCGCTGATCTTGTCGCGGAACACCACATGCGTGCCCTGCGCGTCGCGTTCAATCTTTGTAAAGGTGCCGGTGTAACGATGTGCGCCTGCATCCACCGCGCGTTGGCGCAGGAATGGATCAAAATGTTCGCGGTCCACCATACCGACAAAACCGTTTTCGATCGGGATATCGACGTGGCGCTGCGTGGGCGAGATCATCCGCGCGGTGTTCACCTTGGCAACAAGCTGTTCATCGGGGATGAAAAAGTCTGCAATCAGACGCGGCGGGATTGCGCCGCCACAGGGCTTGATCCGCCCGTCACGGTCCAGCATCGCGACGGTATGGCCGGAGCGGACGAGGTCCTCTGCCGCGGTGGCACCTGCGGGGCCACCGCCTACGACTACAACATCATAGATCATGGTCATTCTCCTGGCACCATGTGGACCGGCACGATCCGCCGGTCCATGATTTTGGCAGCCATCAAGGTGGCTGCGATAAAGAGGAAGGCCTCAAATATGAACACAGTACCAAAGGCCTGTGTGTCGCTGAATGACAGGCGCATCAGATCAACCATCGCGGCCCCTACCAGCCCGCCAAAGCCTGCGGCGATGGCCTGTGCGGCACCCCAAAGGCCCATGCGTGTGCCTTCGCGCCGTTCGCGCCCCTGACCTGCCAGTGCCATCATCGACCCAATGGCAGCCACGGCGAACATGCCGTTAAAGAACCCAAGGCCCACAACCGCGGGGATCAAGGGTGCGCCGGGACCAAGCGGGCCAAGCAGGGTGATGACTGCGAGGGCAGCGGCAGAGCCCATACAGCCCGCCATGACCCAATTGCGCAAAGCACCGATCTTGAACCCGGTGGCGGCAATACCGACAGTCAGCATCCCGATAAACACGCCGCCGTTCTGGGCACCTGAAAGTGAGGTGGATTCACCCGGTGTGAAGGCAAAGACGAGGCCCGCATAGGGTTCCAGGATCAATTCCTGCATGAAATAAGCGGTCATCGACAGGAAGACGAACAGGGTGAAATTGCGGGCGCGGCGTTCGGACCAAACCTCTGCCAGGCCTTCGCGAAAGGGTGTGGGGTCGGGTGCGGTGACCGCGATCAGCCCACGTTCGATCCGCCACACAGAAAGGCAAGTCAGCAGGGTTGCTGCACTGACCACAATTGCGACGATGCGGATCAGCAAGGCCGGGGTATAGGGGTCAAGCATCGCGCCCACGACGCCTGCGGTCATGGCAATGCCAAAGATCATCATCAGCCAGGTAATCGTGGCGGCTGCGGCCCGGCGATGCGGCGCTGTGGTGGTGGCCAGCAGTGCCAAAAGGGACGTGCCAGATGCCCCGACACCGAGGCCGATCAACGCATAGGCGACAACAGAGATAGTCATGCCGAGTGCGAAAGAGCCGTCCAGAAGAAGCACGCCAAATGCGGCCAAGAGCGCACCGGCGGCCAGAACGATCATGCCGCCGATGATCCAACGGGTGCGCTTTCCGCCCGCGTCAGAGGCAAAGCCCCAATGCGGCCGGGTCATTTGAATGCCGTAGTGCAGGGCCACCAAAGCACCGGGTAGAACAGCGGGCAAGGCAAGCTCGACCACCATCAAACGGTTCAGGGTCGAGGTGGTCAGGACGACGATGGCCCCAAGCGCCATTTGCACGAAACCAAGCCGAACGATCTGAAGCCAGGATAGCGTCATGTCAAACCTCGCAGGGCAAAGGCGGCGACCATCATGCCGCTGATGTAAAGGACGATGCCGGTGCCGTTGTACCAAGGCGCGCGGCCCTTCGGATCGCGCAGCAGAACACGCATCGCCGCGACCTGTGCAAGGATCAGCGCGCCAATGATCAGGCTGTGCCAGGGCTTGTCCCAGGCGATCAGCATGGCGGTCACGGCCAGTTGTGGCACCAGCATGATCCAGCAGGCAACACGCGCGGCGCGCGTGGGGCCAAGTGTAACGGGCAGGGAATTGACGCCGGTCTGGCGGTCGCCCTCCAGCGCCTTGAAATCGTTCAACGTCATGATGCCATGTGCGCCGAGCCCGTAGAGAAGGGCGATCAGGAGGACTTCGACCCGGGGGGCACCAGCGGACAGCACGGCGGCCCCGGTGATCCACGGCAAGGTCTCATATGACAGGCCCACAAGGCCCGGTCCCCACCAGCCAGAGATTTTCAGGCGTACAGGGTCGGCGGAATAGGCCCAGGCGGCAGCAACACCGAGGCACGTGGCGACAAAACCCCAAGTGCCAAGCTGCCACCCAACACAAAGCGACAGCACCGACATCGCCAAGGCGATCCAAAGGCCCCAGCGACCGGGAATGCGTCCCGAAGGGATCGGGCGATCTGGTTCGTTGATGGCGTCGACGTGGCGATCGCACCAATCGTTGGCGGCCTGTGACATGCCGCACACAATTGGCCCGGCCAAGATGACGCCAAGTACCACCAGCATCCATTGCCCGGCAGGGGACGCGCCGGAAGACACGGCACCACAAAGGTAGGCCCACATCGGGGGAAACCACGTGACAGGCTTAATCAGCCGCAATGCCGCGCGCGGCTCTGGCCAGCGGCGTGTCGCGGTGGAGAGATCAGAAGTGACACTCATGTATGTCAGTTTAGGTGGACATAGTGAGAGTCGGCAAGTGTAAACTTGGCCTTACACGTGCGACAATTCATGGCACTCAACTGGCGGCAAAACGGGTCAGCCGCGCGGTCAGCGCGTCCCAGTAAGTGAATTCACGCTCGCCATCACTGGGATCATATGGCCTGTCGGAAAGCAGAACGTGGCGCACAACCTGCGTTTCAAAGTAGTCGTAACTGCCAGTTTTCACGGCCCCGGCGACCAACATCACATCTGACGCGGAGAACCCGGTGCGCAGTGCCATTTCGTCCACATAGTCCTGCGCCTCTGCCAGCCCATCGGCAAAGGCGGCATTCAGGCTGACAGATAACAGCAATGTCTTGCGTGCAGATAACTCTTCGCTGCTGGCGTTCAGCACCACTTCGAATGTTTCGGGGTGGCGTCGTTCATGCACGGGGGCCGCCAGTACCACGTGGGTCACATCGGAAAAGTCGGGCGCGACTTTTTGGTCAGATGTGTTGCACATCACGACCGATTGCCCCACCGCGGCCAGCGCGTTTTGCGCAAATGCGGCGATTTTGGCTGTGTGGCCTTCAATCGTATCAAACAGAATCAGAACAGACATGGCGGCGCTCCTTTTTGATGGTGTCCCTTGGGTGGGCGTGGTGAAGATCCTGCCAGAACGCCAGCAGCGCCGCTTTGTTCGAGATCAATGAACGCCAGTTCGCAGTTTCCTGTTGCTTGTCGTTGCATTGTTGGTAGAGGCGTTGCAATCTATCATCCAAAGCGTTTTGGGACCATATAATCATGACTATTAGGGCCATTGTCTGGGGCGAAAATGTCCACGAACAAACCAACAAGATCGTTGCCGATCTTTATCCCGGTGGGATGCATCAAACGATCGCGGATTGCCTGAACAGCGCGGGCGGCATCGCCGCCACCACTGCGACCTTGCAAGAGCCGGAACATGGGCTGACCAAGGAACGTCTGGCCGAAACAGACGTGCTGGTGTGGTGGGGCCATGCAGCCCACGGTGACGTCTCTGACGAGGTCACGCAGCGCGTGGTCGAAGCGGTCTGGTCCGGCATGGGCTTTATCGCGCTGCATTCGGCGCATTTCGCAAAGCCCTTCACGCGGCTGATGGGTGCGGCCTGCAATCTGACCTGGCGCGAAGCCGGCGAGCGCGAGCGGCTTTGGTTGACCAGCCGGAACCATCCAATCGCTGCGGGCCTTCCGGACCATTTCGAGCTTGAAAACGAAGAGATGTATGGCGAGCCCTTTGGCGTGCCAGAGCCGCTGGAAACCGTGTTCGTCAGTTGGTTTCAGGGGGGCGAGGTGTTCCGCTCTGGCCTGACCTACAAACGTGGGGCTGGAAACATTTTCTATTTCCGCCCGGGGCACGAAACCTATCCAACCTATCATGATGCTAATGTGCAGACTGTGCTGCGCAATGCGGTGAAATGGGCGCATAACCCTGCACGCCGCGTGGCGGATCCGATTGCCGCACCCAATGTTCCGGTGACAGAGGCGTTGGAGCCAATCGAGGAACGCGGGCCGCGCCTGCACAAGGACGGTGAAGAGGGTTACCGGTGAGCGATATCCGTGTTCTGATCTTGGGCACCGGCGGCATGGCCAACGCGCATGCAGACGCCTATGCGTCGATGGATGGTGTGCAACTGGTGGCCGGTGTCGACACCAATCCGGCGCAATTGCATGACTTCAACGCCAAATATGGGATCGGCCACGGCTTTGACAGTCTGGCGGATGCGATTGCATGGGGCGCATTTGATGCAGTGTCCAATGTGACACCAGATGCCGTGCACCACCGGACCACCATGCCGCTGCTGGAAGCAGGCAAACATGTGTTGTGCGAAAAGCCGCTGGCGACCAACCATGCCGATGCAGCCGCGATGGCAGATGCGGCGAAACAGGCTGGCGTCGTCAACATGGTCAACCTGACCTATCGTAACGTGCCCGCCGTGATCGAGGCAGCAAGGCTGGTGGAGAGCGGTGCCATCGGAGAGGTCCGGCATTTTGAGGCGTCCTATCTGCAAAGTTGGCTGACGCAGCCCGCATGGGGTGATTGGAAGACCGAAAGCCAGTGGTTGTGGCGTTTGTCGACGCAACATGGATCAATGGGGGTGCTGGGCGATGTGGGTGTCCACATTCTGGACTTTGCCTGCCTTGTGGCGGGTGGTGATGCGGCGCGCGTTTCATCGCGTCTGACCACGTTCGACAAAGCGCCGGGCAACCAGATCGGGGAATATCCGCTGGATGCCAATGACAGCATGACCATGCAGGTTGCGCTCAAAAACGGTGCTGTGGGCGTGATCCACGCTAGCCGCATGGCAAGCGGGCATATCAATGATCTGCGCCTACGGGTCTTTGGCACCAAAGGTGGGCTGGATGTGCGGTTTGAAGACAATCAAAGCATCCTGCGCGCCTGCCTTGAGCGGGATTTGCAGACCGGCGCATGGCAGGACATGCCCGTTCCGCCGGTTGAAACCAACTATACCCGCTTTATCGCGGCCATCCGTGCGGGCCAGCCTGCGGGGCCGGATTTTGCCCGTGGCGCCAGCCTGCAAAAGGCGCTGGATGCAGCGGTGACATCGGATGGTCAGAGCTGCGCGGATGTGGTTGTGTAACGCATGACCAGAACGGCGATCTTTTTCCACGACGATGCAATTGAAGGTGCGGGAAAGGATCTGGTCGGACGGCGTAGCGCGGGGCAATCGTTCTTGCGCGGCTATCTGGACCACGCGGCAGGCGACACCCTGCATGCCGTGACCCAACACAAGAAAGCCGCGGCCACGTTTGACGAACTGGCCCGGTCGATGGGCGAAACCCGACTTATCGACGTGGCCACATTGCGCGGCCCGCGCGATTTTACCGACAAAAGCGCCATCTTCTTTCCCGGACCGGGCTATCTGGATGCGCCGTGGCGGCGGCAGCGGTTTGGTGCGCAAAAATGTTCATTGATCGGGATCACCCACACCATGTCCACCCGGAGGGTGATGGAGGGGTTGCACCGATTGATGCTTGAACCGGTTGAGGATTGGGACGCGATCATCTGCACCAGCCGCGCGGTGCATAGCGTGGTCAGTCAGCAGATCTCACTCGAGGCGGATTTCATCCGGCAACGCTTTGGCGCGACCCGTGTGCCGCAGCCGCAACTGCCGATCATTCCACTGGGCATTCAGACGGCTGATTTCAAACAAGGTGCCAGCCAACGTGCCGCGATGCGCACCCGCTTTGGCGCGCCAGACGATGCCGTCGTGGTGATGACCATGGGACGGATCACCAGCGTGGAAAAGGCCAACCCGGTGCCTTTGTTCCTTGCGCTGGAAGAGGTGGCGCAAGCGGCTGGCAAACCGGTCCACCTGTGGATGGTTGGCTGGGCCAGCCGAGAGGCGGAAACGACGTTGCATGAAACCGGTGCCAAGACGCTGGCACCATCGGTCAAAGTCACGCTGATCGACGGACGCGTGCCTGACGTACGGCGGCATATATGGGGTGGCGCAGATATCTTCACCCTGCCGGTGGACAATATTCAGGAGACATTTGGCCTTGTCCCGGTCGAGGCGATGGCCGCTGGTCTGCCGGTGGTCATGCCGAATTGGAACGGATTTCGCGATACTATCGTGCATGGCGAAACCGGGTTCCTGATCCCGACACGGATGCCGGATGCAGGGCAGGCCAGCGGGATCAGACTGGCCGAACGGTTTGCCGATGGCACCGATGATTACCTTCGCTTTTTGTCGTTGATGCAGCAACAGACCCAGATCGACGTGCGTGCCTATGCGCAGGCGCTGGGTGCGTTGGTCAATGACGCCGATTTGCGAGCCGAGATGGGGCAGGCAGCACAGATGCATGTGCGGCGGACCTTTGATTGGTCGGCTGTTATCCCGC
Source organism: Yoonia sp. R2331 (assembly GCF_041103235.1). Lineage (NCBI taxonomy): Bacteria > Pseudomonadati > Pseudomonadota > Alphaproteobacteria > Rhodobacterales > Paracoccaceae > Cognatiyoonia > Cognatiyoonia denitrificans. The sequence goes on from NZ_JBGCUN010000002.1 coordinate 363,540, forward strand.
AGTATGAGGCATTGGCCGATGAACTATCCAAGCGGCGGGCAGTTGGTGAGCCGTCAACGCCGCCGCTGCGAAGCGGGGCGATCAATCCGCTCGAAGTCGATGCTTTTCAGCTTTATGCGGGGTATCCATCCAACCGCTGGGATCCAGAGGACATCGTACAATCGCGCAAACCGCTTGACCATGAGACACTCGGCAATTTGGACAGGCTGAATGGCCGCGCTCTTTATGGTCGCAAGGTCATGCCGGATGCGCAAATCGTCGCGCTGTCGTCGCTGATCAGTGAAATGGGGCCATGTCCCATTGCGGCATTGCAGGACGCCTCGCCGCTGGGTTTGGAACAAATGCAGGCGGCGGTATTGTTTCTGGCGAAATACGATCTTGTGACGATTACGCCGCAAAAGCCAAAATAAAGCCGCAGTCTTGGGCAATCTGGTCGACTGTGGGTATAACCGTGCCAAGCGGCCCGCAGGCAAAGGAGACAAGGCATGCAGCTATCGGTGCATTTTGAAAACACCGAAGGCACGGGAACCGACAAGGGACCCGTGCAGGTGGGTTGGTTTCTGAACCAGAAAAAGGCGAGCATCGTCTATTATCCGCCTGAACGTGTCCGGTCAGTCGAGATGAACAAGAACCACGCCAAGAGCGCCTCGCGCTGCCCGGCGGTGATCAACCTTGAAAGCCGCTATTTCGTGGTGCGCTGCCCTTTCGATCTGCATCTGGAATTCATACGCGACAATGACGGCCGCCCGGCGATGCGGAACCTCAATGGCGATAAGTCCGGGATCAGGGGGAACAAGCTGCGGGAAAAGCTGCACATCACAGCAGAGCATGAATGGCGCTATCCGGATGTGCCCAGCCTGCAGCTTGAATTGCCCTATGTCTTTATCGCCGATCAGCCCGTCTACATGAGCCAGATCGCACCGTTCATGCATCATTCGCGCAACCCGCTGCCCGGCACAATTTTTGGTGGGCGCTTTCCGATCAACGTCTGGCCGCGTCCATTGATGTGGGCGTTCGAATGGCACGACACCAGCCGTCCGATCAAAGTCAACCGGGGTGACCCGCTGTTCTATGTGACCTTTGAGACCATGCCGCAGGACCGCAGTGTGCAACTGGTCGAGGCTGAACTGACCGATGATCTGAACGATTATATGGAGATGATCTCGGGCGCGGTGAACTATGTGAACCAGACGTTTTCGCTGTTTGAAGCGGCGGAAGAACGCAGGCCGCGAACATTGGTCAACCCCGTCAAGCGGGACAAGGCCGACTAGGCCCGGCAATGGCAGGCACCCTCAAAGACTTGCGCCAAGCGGCGGTTAAATCGCATCAAGATGGAGCGTTTGAAGATGCCGCGCGCGGCTATGCCCAGTTTCTGGCGCAAGTCCCGGGCGATGTTGGGGTCTGGTCCAATTTGGGTGTGCTACACAGGGTTCAGGGTCGGCACGCAGCCGGACTGCGCGCGCAGGAACGCGCCATTGCACTGGATCCGAACGACAAGGGCGTGCGCAACAATCTGGCAAACATTCTGTCCGATCTGGGCCAATACGACCGGTCGCTGGAAATACGACGTGGTCTGTTGCAGGACAAGCCAGACGATCGCACACAAAAAGCGATGATCGGGCGTTGCCTGCGTGGCAAGGGCGACTATGCTGCGTCCATCGCCTATCTTACCGGAGCAATCTCGGACCATCCCGACGATCCTGAACTGCAGTTGCAGCTGGCTTTTGCACAGCTGGGTGCAGGCGATTACGCCAACGCGCTGCAGACATACAAGGCGCGCTGGGCTGCGGGGGAACTGCAGCCGCGTGATCTGCCATTTCCCGAATGGCAAGGCGAACCTCTGGGCGGCAAGACCATCGTTGTGTTGCCGGAACAGGGGTTTGGCGATGCGGTTTTGTTCGCGCGGTTCCTGCCCGTGCTCAAGGATCGGGGCGCAAAAGTTCAGATGGTTGTGAAACCCCCATTGACCCGGCTGTTTGCTGATCTCGAGGGCGTGGATCAGATCATAACGGAACTGACCGTCGACACCACGGCGGACTATTGGGTCAACATGATGGACCTTGCCGCGATCCATTTTGCCGCTGACAGAACGGTACCAGCACCCGCGCAGTTGCATGTGCCGCAGGCGGCCGTGGATCGCGCGGCTGTATTGACGGGTCCGCACCAGCAGGCCTTTAAGGTGGGTGTGATCTGGACCGGCTCTGTCACTTACAAGGGCAACGCGTTCCGATCTTTCAGTCACCGGGACTTTCTGCCACTGACGGATGTCCCCGGGGTGAAGCTTTTTTCGCTTTATAAGGGGCCGGAACTGGCGGCCTACTACGCCGATGGCTCTGATGGGTTCATCGTGGATGCCGGCAGCTCTGAAAGGGATTTTGCCGATTGCGCCGCGATGATGCAGGCGATGGATCTTGTGATAACCTCGGATACGGCCACGGCGCATATTGCCGGATCTCTGGGTGTGCCGACATGGACGGTATTGCACTGGGACCCCTTCTGGGTCTGGCGGCACGAGGGCGAGACGACCGAATGGTATCCGGGGATGCGCCTGTTTCGGCAGGCGGAACCGATGGACTGGGGACCTGTCCATGCAGAGGTCAGGGATGCCTTGGACAGCAAAGTGAAAGGTGCAATGTGAAAGAGATTTTGGTGCCCATCGCCCCCGGCGAGCTAATCGACAAGATCACCATCCTGCGGCTGAAGTCCGAGCGGATCAGTGACGCGGCCAAGTTGAAGAATATTCATCATGAGCGGCAGGTTCTCCAGGCCACTGCTGACGCCACTTTGCCGCAAAGCGATGCGCTGGCTGTGTTGTGGGAAGAACTTTACCAGATCAACACTGACCTTTGGGTGATCGAGGATGATATCCGCGCCTTTGATGCGCGTGGCGACTTTGGCCCGGGTTTTGTCGCACTGGCGCGCGCGGTCTATGTGACCAACGATCGTCGTGCTGATGTGAAAAAGCAGATCAACCTTCTGCTTGGCTCTGATCTGGTTGAAGAGAAGTCCTATCACAGCCATGGTGGCCAAGGATGATCACATCCGACCGCATCGCTAAGGCCCGGGCAGAGCTGATGGCCGCGCAAAAGGAACTGTCTGAGGCCTTGAAAGGCAACGACACGCGGGCCCGAGCGCCCATCGTTCGGCAATTGCACGAGGTGCGCGGCATGCTGACGCCGGGCTATCCATATGCAAGTCAGGCCGGTCAGGATTTGGTCATTGACCGGGCATTGGGCAGCAAAACCGGCGGGACCTTTGTCGATATTGGCGCCTATGACGGGGTAACTGGTTCAAATTCTCTCTATTTTGAGAAGTGGCGCGGCTGGTCTGGCGTGTTGGTAGAGCCGGTTCAGGCAATGCGAGAGACCGCCACATCACTGCGGACGGCGGCCTGTTTGCCCTATGCGGTGTCCGACAAACGCGGCGAGGCGCGCTTTCTCGCGGTGACTGAAGGTTACACGCAGATGAGCGGCCTTTTGGACAGTTATGACGACAATCTGTTGGGCAAAGTGCGCGCCGACCCGCGTCATGTCGAAGCAGAGATAACAGTTCAAACCGTTACAATCGCTGACGTTTTAGAGGAATCCGGCATCAGCGACCCCGATTTCATTTCGCTCGACATTGAAGGCGGAGAGCTTGCCGCATTGCGGGCATTTCCGTTTGAAAAGTACCGCGTGCAGGCCTGGGCCATCGAGAACAATACCGCCGGACCCGAGATCGCGCAAATTATGCGCGATAACGGCTATAATTTGATTGAATTTTGCGGTCCTGACGAAATCTATTTGCTGAAGACGCCTTAACCAAAATCCAGCGATTTCAACCTTTAAGCCCACTTTCACATCTGCGCCGCTAACCCATTGGACGGGTGGCAAAACAGGTGGTGAGAGATGAGCGAAGGATCAAATGCGCCGATCATAATCAAGCGCAAGAAAGTCGTCAGCGGCGATGGGCATCATGGTGGTGCCTGGAAAGTGGCATATGCGGACTTTGTGACCGCCATGATGGCGTTCTTCATGCTGATGTGGCTTTTGAATGCCACGACCGAGCAACAGCGCAACGGCATTGCCGACTACTTCTCTCCGACGATCCCGATCAACCGGATTTCCGGTGGCGGCGACGGAACGCTTGGTGGCGATGATATCTTTTCGACCAACACTTTGGCACAGACTGGCAAAGGTGGTGTGGCGGACCAATCTGGTGACGCGGTGACCACGGCGACCGACTTTGATTCCGCGCAGGAAGCCGCAGCTTTGGAAGACCTTGAAGCCGCACTTCTCGGTATCGGTGGCGAAACGATGCTTGATGACAATATGCTGCGCCACATCGTGACCCGCCTGACAGACGAAGGTCTGGTGATTGAACTCTTTGATATAGAAGGCGCGCCCCTGTTTGTCGGCGACACTGCGGAACCGACGCAGATGACCAAGGAGCTATCGGCGCTTTTGGCGCGCGTGCTGCAGGTGGTCGATAACGATCTGGCATTGGCAGGTTACGTCCGGACGCAAAGTGTGTTGCGCATCGATTATCCGGTTTGGGATTTGTCGACCAATCGCGCGGCCAAGATCCGTGAACTGTTGGTGAGTGGCGGTACAGATCAGGGACGCATCGCCCGTCAGGCCGGACATGCCGACCAGGCACCAACGGACCCTGATCCACAAGCATTGCGCAATAACCGGATCGAACTGGTCGTGCTGCGCTCAGATCAATGACCGGTGTTAGGAGGACGTTAAGTCATCTGCCTTAGGTCATAACGCATAACGCTGAACGTTTGCCCAGAAAGGTGCTGTCTATGACGATTTCCTCCTCCCTTAATGCCTCTGTCGCGGGTCTGTCGGCAAATGCGTCGCGACTTGCCACGATTTCAGACAACATCGCGAACTCCTCGACCTTTGGGTACAAACGGGCAGAGACTGATTTTCATTCCATGGTGATTGAAAACAGTGTTGGGACATATTCTGCAGGCGGTGTGCGGGTCACCACACAGCGCTTGATTGATCAACGTGGCTCGCTTGTGTCCACCTCGAACCCGACTGATATCGCGGTGCGGGGGCGCGGCATGGTGCCAGTGACGCCGGAATCCTCGGTTTCTGTCACAAATGGTGAAAACCCGTTGCTTTTGCAGACAACGGGATCGTTCCGGCCTGATGCGCAGGGGTACCTGCGCAGCGAATCCGGTCTTGTGCTGATGGGGTGGCCCGCCAACCCGGACGGGACAATTCCGACCTTCCCACGCGATTCGGTGGATGGGTTGGAACCGGTACGGATCAATTCGAACCAGTTTACCGCAGAACCCACGACTGAGGTTGATCTGGCCGTCAACCTGCCCGCCACCTCGACAGAGGCAGGTGCCGCAGGTGACGTGGAGACCCTGTCGATCGAATATTTTGACAATTTGGGTAAGTCCGCCAACATCAGCATTTCCTTCACGCCGAACGTGCCTGCAACAGGCACGTCAAACGAGTGGAACATGCAGATCAATGACAGCGCATCGACACCCGCGCTGATCGGGGATTACACGCTGACATTCGATGATACGCGCGGTGCAGGCGGCACATTGCTTGGCGTGGCCGACACACTGGGCGGCGCTTACAACCCCGCTACCGGAGAAATCGTCGTTAACGTCGACGGTGGTCCTATGACAATCAATCTTGGCCCGCTTGGAAGTGCGTCAGGTCTGACCCAACTCTCTGATGCTTTCGCACCGGTCAATATCTCGAAAAATGGCACACCCGTGGGTGCGCTGACCTCAATCGAAATTGATCCAAACGGCTTTGTCCGTGCATCCTTTGATATTGGGATCAACCGGGTTCTCTATCAGATTCCGCTGATTGATGTGTCGAACGTCAACGGTCTGGAAACGCTGGACAATCAGACGTATCGCGTCACACCGAACAGTGGCACGTTCTTCATGTGGGATGCGGGCGACGGTCCCACAGGTGACATTGTGGGCTTTGCGCGAGAGGAATCCACCACCGACGTGGCGGGCGAACTGACAGAGCTGATCCAGACGCAGCGCGCATATTCATCCAATGCCAAGGTCATCCAGACCGTGGATGAGATGTTGCAAGAAACCACCAATATCAAACGCTAACTCCCGACTAAGGGCTGACTGATGAGCATTTCCCAATCCCTCAACAACGCTGTAAGCGGTCTGACCGCGACATCACGCATGGCAGAAGTCGTGTCTTCCAACCTGTCAAACGCACTAACCGAAGGTTACGCGCGCCGGGTTCTGGACACCTCATCCGCCTCTATTGGCGGGCAGGGTGCAGGAGTGCGCATTGACGGTGTGCGGCGAATCTCTGACCCTGGGTTGGTCGGGGACAGACGTCTTGCTGATGCGGCATTGGCGGCGCAGACACGGCTGTCAGACACTGTCGCTCGGCTCGAGGCGCAGTTTAGCGCGCCCGATGACCCGGCGGGCCTTGGCGGACGTGTGGCCGCCTTGGAGCAGGCCCTGGTGACAGCAGGTGCTGATCCTGCGTCTGATCAGCGATTGGGTGTTGTCGTGAACCGCCTGAACGAGGTGACTGCGGTCTTGCAACAGAACGCCCGTGACGTCCAATCGATGCGTCAGACGGCAGATGCCGACATCGCACGCGATGTCGGCAATCTGAACACCGCTTTGAAGCAAGTTGAGCAGCTGAACGCTGACATCAGCCGCGCGCGGATCACTGGCGGTGACCCTTCTGCCTTGATGGATGAACGTCAACGCGCCATCGACCGCATCGGTGAGATCGTGACTGTCAGAGAGGTCGCGCGCCCCAATGATCAATTAGCCCTGATCACGACCAGTGGTTTACAATTGCTGGATGGCCCCGCCATGCAGTTTGAGTTTTCACAGACCCCGACGATCACCGCATTCATGACTCTGGCGTCTGGCGGACTGTCCGGTGTGACCCGCGATGGAGTCCCGCTTGATCCCACGGACGGCTTTGGCAAATTGTCAGGCGGCTCACTTGCCGCTTCTTTTGCCGCCCGCGATACGAACCTTGTCGCAGCACAAACGGCTTTGGATGAAGTTGCGGCAGATCTGATCACTCGCTTTGCCGATCCGACGGTTGATCCAACATTGGGACCGACAGACGCTGGTCTGCTGACTGATGCTGGCGGCACACATGATCCGCTTGATATTGTCGGGCTTTCACGCCGCATTGCGGTCAATGCCGCTGTCGATCCGGCACAGGGCGGGGCCCTGTTTCGCGTTCGTGATGGCGTCAATGCAATTGCAGCTGGTCCAATTGGGGATGCAACACAGATTGACCGATGGGGTCAGGCGCTTTCCAGCGCGCAAACCATTGGTGGTGGCATCCCAGCATTGTCTGCGGTGGGTCAAATTGCGCGTGTCGCGGCACAATTTGGAACGGAGCGTGTCCAACTTGATGAGGCAGTGACATTCGCCGCAGCGCGTCGCGACACCCTATATCAAGCGGAACTCGCCGAAGGTGTTGATACCGATCAAGAGCTTCAGATGCTCTTGCGGATCGAACAGGCCTACGGTGCAAATGCGAAGTTGATGCAGACCATCAACGCGATGATCCAAACCCTGATGGAGATCTAGACATGCCTGTGACCAGTCTTGGGGACATGTCCCAGAATTTTCAATCGTTGCGACAGACGGGACAAATCAAGTCGCGTATCCAGACCTTGTCACAAGAGCTTTCGACCGGGCAACGCGCTGACCTCACGTCTCATATGCGGGGCGACACGACAGAATTGGCCGCACTCGATCGCGAGCTGACGGTGCTGAGTGGCTTTGATCAAATTACGCAGGAACTTGCCCGGAGCTTGGCACGTTCTCAAATGCAGCTTGCAGCGATTGACCAGACCCGCAACGCCTTGGCTGCACAACTGATCACGTTGAACGATGACACACTCGCACCGGAAGTCGACAAGGCTGTGTCCCGCGCGCGGACTGACTTTTCTGCGGTCGTCAACCTTTTGAACGGTCGCGATGGCGACCGCAGCCTTTTTGCAGGCCGTGCGGTCGACAGTGATGCGCTCGCCGACGCAGAAGCAATGTTAGCCGACATTGTGACAGCAATCGGTGGGGCCACAGATGCAGCCTCAATTGAGGCAGCGATCACCACATGGTTTGACGACCCTGCCGGTGGATTTGCAACAATGGGCTATCTTGGTGACACAGGTGCGGCAATGTCCCGCAAAATCAGCGCGACAGAGACGTTGTCGCTGGACGCGCGGGCAGACGATGTCGGTGTCAAAGAGCTCCTGAAAGGTGTGGCAATGGCGGCGATTGCCGATGTACTATCGCCAACGCTCGCCACTAAGGACCAGTCACGGCTGGCGCGAAGCGGTGCGGACACATTGTTCGCGGCGTCGACGCCGTTTGTTCAACTGCAGTCGCGCATCGGGGAAAACGAAGAACGCATTTCGTTGGCGCAGACGACTCATTCAGCGCAACGCACGTCATTCACGCTTGCCCGTAACGACATTGCACTGGCCGATCCCTTTGAGACGGCAACGCTGCTTCAGGACATGCAGCGCCAGCTCGAACTTCAATTCGCGACAACCGCACGAATGTCACAACTTAGCTTGGTCAATTATTTATGAAAAACCTGATACAGACGACCCTCGTGCTTGCGCTAGCGCTTTGGCAAACTGCAGCGCAAGCCGCACCCATCCGGCTTAAGGATCTGGTCGAATTTGACGGTGTCCGTACCAATGATCTTGTGGGTTATGGACTTGTGGTTGGCCTGAATGGGACCGGCGATGGTTTGCGTAACTCACCATTCACCGAAGAGATCATGGTAAATATTCTGGAACGCCTTGGCGTAAACGTCACAGGAGAACAGTTCCGCCCCAAGAACGTGGCCGCAGTTCTTGTCACCGCATCACTACCACCATTCGCGCGGGCGGGTAGTCCGATTGATGTGACGGTATCGGCGATTGGCGACGCAAATAGCTTGCTTGGCGGCACTTTGATTATGACACCGCTGAATGCAGCCGATGGCGAAATTTATGCCGTCGCCCAAGGGACGATTATCGCAGGTGGCATCGCGGCAGAGGGGGAAGCCGCCCGTGTGGTGCAGGGCGTTCCAACCGCGGGCACAATTCCCGGCGGCGCGACCGTTGAACGAGAGGTCGATTTTGACTTCAGCGGGCTAACCCAAGTGCGCCTCGCATTGCGGACACCTGATTTCACCACAGCAGCACGGATTGAATCTGCGATTAATCAAACTGTCGGTCGATCCGTGGCATTTATGATTGATGCAGGCACAGTTAGGCTGGATATAGAAGCAATGCACATGGCCTCGCCGGCACATGCGCTTGGCCGCATTGAGAACATCTTGGTTGAACCGGAGCGGCGCGCGCGTGTCGTCGTGGACCAAAGATCCGGGACAATCGTAATGGGCGAGGATGTGCGGATCAGCCGTGTCGCGGTTAGTCAGGGAAACTTGACGCTTCGAATTCAGGAGGCGCCTTTGGTCTCACAGCCAAACCCGTTTTCGCCCGGGGAAACCGTGGTTGTCCCGCGTACAAATGCTGCGATTGATCAGGAGCCTGGGACCGGACTTGCAGTTGTGCCCGAGGGAACGTCTTTGAGCCAAGTCATCGCTGGTTTGAATGCTCTCGGCGTCGCACCCAACGACATGATAGATATCCTGAAGAGTATCAAAGCGAGTGGTGCGCTTCACGCGGAGTTCATTGTGCAATAAGCGGCGATGACCCCGAATATTATTCGGGAGTCTCACTGCCAACAAAAATCCGGTCGGATTGATATCGAGAATTCGCCCGACTCTTGCTTGTCGAAGGCGCCGAGCCGACATCAGTGTCGGGTGTGCAACGCAGGGAGATGTCTTTGGAGTAGTAGCACATGCTAGATCGAGGGTGCGACGATCAGCTTGAGCACCCTAGTCTCAAACTGTGAAATGGCATTGCTATTCCTTCGCCGGGTCATTGTGAAATGTGAATTCGTGCGGCTTCTAGATCCTGCGCAGCACAGCTTGTTCTCCAAGCAAAAGCCGATCAACTGTACCCACGAACCAAGCTTGCTGCGATCAAAGCCCAGCCGTCAGCAACGACAAAGAAGGCCAGCTTGAACGGCAATGACACGATAGCTGGAGGAACCATCATCATGCCCATCGACATCAGTACGGCCGCGACGACGAGGTCGATAATCAGAAATGGCAAAAAGATCATGAAGCCAACCTGAAACGCGTGCTCTATCTCGCTCAGCAGGAATGATGGCACCAAAACCGACAAAGGGGCGTTCATGGGTGCCAGCCCGGGCGCTAAATCTGGACGCAGTGAGGCAAGTTCCGACAAGGTATCACCATCGACCCGTGCGGACATAAATTCTCGAAGAGGATCCATCGCCCGTATGAACCCATCTTCAAGCGCGATCGCGCCGTCCATCATCGGGCGGATGCCAGATGTCCAGCTTTCGACAAAGACCGGTTCCATCACGAAATACGTCAGGAACAACGCCAGTGATATCATCAGCATGTTCGGCGGAGATTGTTGAAGTCCGATAGCTTGGCGCAAGATCGCAAGGACCGTCACGATGAACGGGAAACAGGTGACCATAATTGCGATGCCAGGCACAAGGCTGAGAATGGTGACCAATGCAAGCAATTGGATTGATCTAGTTGCGAGCGAGCCATCTTCACCCAAAGTCAACGTCACTTCTTGTCCGAATGCCGGGCTTGCCAGGCAAAGGACCGCCAGTGCAATTGCACCGCAAAGTGCCCAGGGTTTAGGCCAGATCGCGTGTATCACTGATCACTTCCGTTAGACGGACTGCAAGTTGCCCATGCTCGCCACCTTCCAATTCCTGTAGTTCGCCACGGGCGATCAGGCGATCCCCGACATAGAGTTCGACGGGATCGTCGATCCGACGGTCCAGCGGCAAAACTGCGTTTTGCCCAAGCTCCAACAGTTCTTGAATAGCTGGGCGCGCTTTGCCGACAGAGATTGTGATTTCAATTGGGATTTTCTGCAAAAGGCTGGATCCGCCCGATTTGGCGGTCGGCGTTTCGGCAATCGCAGCTTCGGTTTCATCCATGGTTTTCATGCTCCTGCATCATATCGAAGAATCCAGTCAGCGTTTCGCGCATACCTTCAAGCACCGCATCAACGTCGATGGCTGTCTCTTCCGGGCCGCGCTGCACAAGCGCGCCATGCGGTGTCAGATCATTGCGGCTGATGACGGTGACATCTGAAAATGCGAGCTGTGTCAGCAACGTTTGCACCGCATCGACCTGATCTGGGTGCAGCGCCAATTGGCAGGGTTGCCTTACATCCTCGGACGCAGCTGATTGCAACTGCTCGATCAACCTTGTCCGGAAGGTGGTGTCGACAGTTACGGGCAGGATGTGCTCTGACAGCTTTTCGAAGAATGGCGCCAAACTCATCAGAACGGTTTGCCGCGCCTCTGCAAATCCAAATGCTATATCCTCGATCGATTGCACAAGCGCTTGATCGATTTGATCTTGTTCCGCTTTTGCTGCGGCGATGCCGGCTGCGAACCCGGCCTCATAACCGGGTAAACCTTCGACGGTCGGAGGGGAGGGATCGGCGGCATCCGCCGACGCAAAATCCTGCAATGCCAGCATCAATGCCATGTTTAGGCCTTTTCAGTTGATTGAGGGTCTTCCATCCAATCCTGCAGGATCTGGACAGTTTCGGTTTCCCGCTCTGCGATCATTTCGCGCAAACGAGCGACCGCATCAGGGGGCGCAACAGTTCCTTCGATCAGCGGCGCGCTACTCAGCTCTGCCTCGGCGCCTTCTGGTCCGGTCACATCAAGTGGTGCAGGCAAAGATGGATTTGGCCCCACCGGTTGTGCGTTGGTCAAAACCGGACGCACAACAAAAAGCCCAAGGATCAACGCAACCACCGCAGCAACACCAATCTGGATGAGTTGCATGACGTTCAAAGGTTGGTTGAGGACGCCGCCGCCGACCGCCTCTGAGCCCAAAGTCGGCAAGGGGTCAAACGGGAGGGATCGCAACGTCAACACATCGCCACGCGCGGTATCCAATCCGACCGCAGAGGCGACAAGTTCTTCCAGATCGGCAAGTTCTTCAGCTGTGCGTGGTGTGCTTTCAATGGTGCCATCGGCACTGGTTGCTTGCACTTCATTGACCAGGACCGCGACGGTCAATCGCTTGATATCACCGGGCGCGCGGACAACTTGTCGTTCGGTCTGGGAAATTTCATAGTTCGTCAAAGCCCGGGTTTCGCTGTTGTCATTGCTGGACGTGCCGCCATTTGCGCCTGCGTCACCATCCGGCAAGTTCGAAGCGACGGTGACGTCTCCGCCACGGGTGTCTTGGGCCTTTGCTTCGCTTTCTGTGACGTCGGTGCTGATGGCGACACGACTGTCGGGATCAATCAACCGCTCTGTAATCGATTCGCTTTCGGTCACTGTGTCGACTGTGATCTCAACCACGGCATTGCCTGGGCCGACCCGCGCGGCCAGCAAACGCTCGGCCTGATCACGCAACATCGCGGCTTTATCGTCGCTTGCTGCCCCGACTGGTGCGCCTGTTGCGTCGGACAATAGACCCCCGCGGTCATCAATGACGGCCACGTCGTTGGGATCAAGGCCCGAGACTGCGGCTGCCACAAGGTATTGAAATGCTTTGATTTGCTGCGCGCTCAACGCATTCGCGGTTGTTGTGAGCGTCACGGCGGCCGTCGCCTTTTGATCGCGCGCGAAGGCGCGGCTGCTGGGCGTCGAGATGTGCACACGCGCTGCCCGGATGGTGGGATTCGCAAGGATCGTCCGCGCCAGCTCTCCCTCGCGGGCGCGCCAGTATGCGGCATCAAACATTTGACTTGTTGTGCCAAAGCCGGACAAGCCGTCCAGTAGCTCATAGCCCTGTGCGCCAGCAGCGGGCAGGCCCTCGCCGGCCAGCGACATCCGCAGCGCATCGCGCATGGCTGCGTCAACATAGATGGCCCCGCCGCGCACCTCGTAGACGACGCCCCGCGCGTCCAGGGCGGTGATCACATCGCCCGCAGCTGCTGACTCCAGCCCGCCATAGAGGAGTGTGAGGTCTTTTTGTGATGCTGCACGCGCCACAAAGAGGACCGCCAGAAATACGGCGACCGTCGCCCCGACGACAACCAGCCGCCGTCCTGCGCTTAATGTCGACCAAACCGCCAATAGGTTCTGCAATTGGATTCTCCAGATCAACCGAACGTTCTGTTCGTTAACCTGCTTATGGCCCCAACAGACTTAACAATCGGTTAGGGCTTGGCGGTTTATGACGGTGCAACCAAAGATTTTAAGAGGTCCGTTATGTCAGCCGCAGCTGATCCTGAATTAGAAGCTCCCCCGAAGAAGTCGAAACTCCCTTTGATTCTTGGGGTTGTTCTGGCGTTGGCGGGTGGCGGCGGCGGGTTTTTTGCAGTGAGCTCGGGAATGATTCTGGGCAATAGCGAATCGGGTGCTGAGGGCGAAAAAGAAGCCGCAGCCGGGCACGATGAGCACGCGGAAGGAGATGATGGCATCCCCAAGGCGAGTGCTGCGTTTGTACCCATTGATCCGCTTGTCATCTCGATTTCCGGCACCAATGGCACGCGATTTTTGCGCTTTGGTGCTCAACTTGAAGTGCCGCCGGAACACGAGGCGACCGTGGCCGCGACATTGCCCCGCGTGGTTGATGTGCTCAATGGATATCTGCGCGCGGTGGATATTGAAGAACTTGCTGATCCGGATGTGCTGGTACGACTGCGCGGGCAAATGCTGCGCCGTGTCCAAGTGGTGACTGGTCAGGATCAGGTGCGCGACCTGCTGATCATGGAATTTGTGCTGAACTAGAAAGGGACAGCCATGGCCTTTATTGCCGATCTTTTACTACTTGCCGGGGCGCTTGGCGCCGGCTTCTACTGTCACATTTTGGCGCGACGGCTGCGGCGATTTACGGACCTTGAAAAAGGGGTCGGTGGCGCGGTCGCCCTGTTGTCTGCACAGGTCGATGACCTCTCAAAATCGTTGGAATCAGCGCAATCGACCGCCACCAATTCTGTCAGTACCCTGTCAGACGTGAGCGCCCGCGCCGAAAAAGCGGCGCGTCATCTGGAGCTTTTGGTGGCCTCCATGCATGATCTGCCCGCTGAGGCGCCCGCAGACACGAACCCGTTTTATGTCCGCCCGTCCGGGACACAACAATGAGCGGCGCAAAACGACCACGCAAGAAACGCGGCACACTTCATATTATTGCGGCGCTACTGGTGACCTCGGCTGTGCTGCGGATCACAACGACCGGAGCAGCTGTTGCCGAAAGTGCGACGATGGTCGAACCTTCGCCAGAGGAATTGGTTGCACCCGCGTCGCAACCGCCTATCGCAGCGGGCGATGCTGAAGGTTTGCTGCGGGCGTTGCAGGAACGCGAAGCCCGACTGGCAGCAAGAGAGGCGCAGTTCCTCGACCGAATGCAGGCCCTTCGCCTGGCCGAATCGGAAGTGGCAGAACAGCTCGCGGCATTGTCCGCCGCCGAAGAAGCGTTGCGCGCAACAATCGCATTAGCTGATACGGCTGCCGAAAGCGATTTGGAGCGTCTGACGCGAGTCTACGAGAATATGAAGCCCAAGGACGCAGCTGAGCTTTTTGAGCAAATGACACCTGACTTTGCAGCAGGGTTCCTTGGATTGATGGAGCCAGTGGCAGCGGCCCAGATCATGACCCTCATCGAGCCCGATATTGCCTATTCGATCAGCGCGGTCCTGGCCGGGCGCAATGCTGGTGTGCCGACACAGTGATCCGCACGGTTCATTAACCTGCTTGGTGCATGGTGTGCGCATGGCAAGTGCGCCTTTTGGAAAGGACGTTTTCAATGATTGGCCTTATTGGCATCGCGATCGTTTTTATCATGGTGTTCGGCGGCTACTTGCTGGCCGGCGGCAAGATGGGAATCATCCTGAAGTCTCTGCCGTTTGAAATGATTATGATCGGTGGTGCCGCCTTGGGCGCGTTCGTCATCGCCAACGATATGAGTGGGATCAAGCACACCATTGCTGACGTTGGGAAGGTCTTCAAAGGCCCCAAATACAAACGGCAAGACTATCAGGACCTGATGTGCCTGCTGTTCGAATTGATACGAATCGCCCGCGCAAATCCGGTGGAGCTTGAAGGACATATCGAGGCGCCGGACGAAAGCAGTGTTTTCGGCAAGTATCCAAAACTGCTGAAGGACAAGGAATCAATTTCCTTGATCTGCGACACGATGCGTTCGGCGTCTATGAACTATGACGACCCACATCAGGTTGAAGAAGTGCTCGAAAAGCGGATCGAGGCAACGCACCATCACAAAATGCACTCCAGCCATGCTTTGCAAACCATTGCGGATGGGTTGCCGGCATTGGGAATTGTGGCCGCCGTGCTGGGCGTGATCAAAACGATGGGGTCCATCGATCAGCCGCCCGAGGTGTTGGGTAAGTTGATTGGTGGCGCGCTCGTCGGGACCTTCCTTGGTGTCTTTCTGGCCTATGGATTGGTGGGGCCGTTTTCGGTGCGCGTAAAATCCGTTATCGAAGAAGATGCGCATTTCCAACAACTCATCCGAGAGATCCTGATCGCAAACCTGCACCGTCACGCTCCGAATATTTGTATCGAAGTCGGGCGTCAGAATGCGCCCAGCCATCTACGCCCCGACTTCGGCGAGCTGGAAGAGGCTCTCAAGACCGTTAAGCAAGAGGCTGCATGAATGCGGTTGGCAATCGTCATCCTCTGTCTACTTCCGACGGTTCTTTGGGCGGAAACCGCGACGATCCGCACGGGCTGGCACCCTACATTCACACGGATTGTCATTGCGATCCCGCAGGGCGCTGACTGGCAGGTGGGGCGGACAGATGCAGGTTTTGGCTTTCAGGCGGAAGGAGTCACTGATTTTGAAACTAATGGCTTTTTTGCTCGCCTGCCACTTGACCGCATTGCGCAGGTCGACGTCGAAGAGGCGCGGCTGAACCTCGCATTGTCCTGTGATTGTCATGCAGATGCGTTCTTGTGGCGTCCGGATCGCGTGGTCGTTGATATTCGTGACGGCGTTGCTGCCGCGGACAACCCATTTGAGGTTGCGCTGACCCGCGAACCAACGGAACCAGAGCAGACAGCGTCGGCGATCGAGCTTGATCTCTTGCCCCGCCCCCGGCCGCCTGTTGCAATTAACGACGTCTTGCCAGTTGTGACGGAAGAACCCGCCGCGCCTGACTTGAGCGAAATCGAGGCGCGGATCATAGATGGTTTAACCCGCGCTGCTGATCAGGGATTGCTGACCCTCTCACCTGGCGCACTGCCGTCTCAACCTGCTGAAGTCGTGGCCGATGAAGGTGCGACGCAAGAGAAACAATTGCCGACCCCGCAACCGGTGGAGACTATTCTATCCCAGCTGCCTGCCAGGTCTGGCGTTCGCGCAAGAACGAGTGTCGATGTCGGTTTGGAGCTTGGCGCTTTGGAACAGCCTGCTGTTGTCGCTCCAACAGCCTGTTGGCCGGATTCGCATGTTCAGGTCACAAATTGGGCAGAAGGCGACAAATTTTCTGAAGAAATCGGGAAACTGCGCAGTCGAATTTACGGCGAATTCGACCGGGTTGACCATGACGCAGTCACTGCCTTGGCGCGCAGCTACCTTTATTTTGGGTTCGGTCGCGAAGCAACACAGACGCTCCAGATTGATTCTGACAACACAGCTGAACGTGTCGCGATCGTTGCACTCGCCCACATCATCGATGGTGAACTAGAGCAGGCAACGGGACTGGCAGAACAGATATCTTGCTCGGGCGAGGTCGCACTTTGGGCGTTTTTGGCAACACCAGTCGGAGCGATCGAAGAGTTGGCCGATGCAGATCGACTTGTTCGGCAATTCAAGACCCTGCCTGTTTATCTGCGAGTTCATCTCTCGCCTGCCCTGGCAGCGCGGCTTGTCGCCGTAGGACGGGTTGATGCCGCCGAAAATCTGTTGTCCATCGGTGCCGCGCAACAAAGTATCTCCGTCGAAAGCGCGGTGGTCGTGGCGGATATTGCACTTGAACGTGGTGATTTCGAAGACGCTGAAGAAACACTTTCAACGCTGGCAGCGAATAACCGAGACGTTACGCCCACCGCCTTGTTGGACTTGATTGCATTACAACTAAACAGAGGGTTTCCGGTTGATCCGGCGGTGATGTCACTGCTTGAAACGAAGCGGTTCGAATATAGGGGGGATCCGATAGATGCGGATCTGGCAGCAATCCAGATCAAGGCGGAAGTGGCGTCTGGCCGTCATGGTGCAGCCTTGGACATCTTGCGCGCATCGTTGGATTTGGAGGAAAAGTTTCCACGCTCAGAACTCAACGCTCTAATTGCCCGCGACGTCACCGAAAAAGCAAAAGACATGCCGTTCTTGGAATACGCATTTGCGGCAGAAGCAGCCGATTTGAATTCAGAAACCAGCAACGGTTTGTCCGAACGCTTACTGGCCCTTGGGTTTGCTGATCGCGCAATTGAGTTATTGTCTTCTTCCGCCAGTGGTGACGCCATGGCGGAACGACGGTATCTGCGCGCTATGGCGGCGATGCAACTGGGTGATAGAGACACAGCAGAAGTTCATCTTGCGGGAATGACGTCCGCACGCGCTTTGGCAATTTTGAATGGGTCAGGGTCGTCAGATGGGCAGTCACCTGAGAGTGTTGAAACAGCGTGGCGGACAAACAACTGGTCTTCGCTGGCGACGTCCGAGGATCCTCTCTTGCAGTCTGCATCTGAACTTGCGTTACGGCAAACGTCCTCAACACCAGATCCAAACCAGCCCTTAGCCCAGGGCCGCGCATTGATTGAACAGGCAGCTGCGACCCAAAACACGGTGAGCGCATTGCTCAATCGATTTGATGCACCTCAAATCGACGCAAATTGATGGGTTTGGTCAGATTTTGGTAACCAAAAACAACTAATCCTCTTCTTAATTGAATTGGAGAATGTGGATAATGTGCAGAACGCCAGTGTCCAAGTCGAACCCTTTACGGGGTCTCGAAAAAGCACGTTTGTTCAGGCACTTGCGGCTACGTGATCCGCTAAGTGCAAAACGCTTTCGCCGTCGCCGGAAACGGATTGAACCAGTTGCGCCGTTTCATTGGCCGACCCTTCTGTGGCGAGGCGTGCAATGAATCAGATTTCGAACATTAGCTTTCGTTTCAACCCAACGATCCTGCTGGCCGTGGCATTGATGGCAATCATTGTCATGATGATCCTGCCTATGCCGGCTTGGGTTCTTGACATTGGACTCGCCGGGTCCTTCGCGCTCGCAATCTTGATGTTTACCGTGACGCTTTTCATCCAGCGCCCACTCGATTTTTCGGCTTTTCCGACGGTGCTTTTGGCATCACTCATGCTGCGTCTGTCTTTGAACGTCTCATCGACAAAACTCATCATCGGGGAGGGGCATACAGGGACGAACGCCGCAGGCGACGTGATTGAAGGCTTTGCGATGTTCGTGATGAGCGGCAACGTTTTGCTGGGCTTGGTCGTTTTTTGTGTCCTGCTGATCGTCAACTTCGTGGTGATCAATAAAGGAGCGACGCGCATGGCGGAAGTCGGCGCGCGATTTGCGTTGGACGCCATGCCCGGCAAACAATTGGCAATTGACAGCGATGTTGCGGCTGGCGCAATCGACCACGAAGAGGCGAAACGCAGGCGCGAACTTGAACAGGCTGAAACCACGTTCTTTGGGTCACTTGATGGTGCATCGAAGTTTGTGAAAGGCGACGCAATCGCAGGGCTATTGATCACAGCACTCAACTTGATCATGGGGCTGATCATCGGCATTGCAATCCACGACATGCCGCTTGGGCAAGCTTTTGAAACTTACGCCATTCTGACGGTGGGTGACGGACTCGTAAGCCAAATTCCTGCAGTCATCATATCGATTGCCGCGGCCCTCTTGCTTGCGCGCGGTGGCGCGACAGGCGCGACGGACCTGGCGATCGTTGATCAATTGGGTCGCCATCCTGCGGCGCTTTCTACGGTGGCGGTCCTCATGGGATTGTTCGCGCTGGTTCCAGGACTGCCGTTTTTGCCTTTCGTTTTGGGATCAGTCGTCTTGGGCGTCTGCGCGTTTGTACTGGTTCAATCCGCCAAAGCGCGCGAAGTGGCCAAAGCACTGCCAGATGTGCCTGCTGAAACAGCGCCACCCACGGCTTCCGTTGGCGACATGTTGGATTTGGACGACATCCATGTGGAATTCGCCCCTGATCTCGTCGACATGGTACTGGATCCGGGTACCGGGCTGGACGCGCGGATCGCAAATATGCGCAACCATATCGGTACGGCATTCGGTGTTCTGCTGCCTGAAATTCGACTGACCGACAACGCAGCATTGCCGCCCGGTGTTTATGTCGTTCATGTTCAAGGGGTCGAACAGGCTCGCGACCTTCTCAAGGCCAATCACGTTCTGGCACTTTTGCCTGATGGGGACAGCCACGCGCTGGATGGAGAGGTCGTGTCTGAACCGGTCTATGGGGCACCCGCGAAATGGATCACTATCGATCAACAGGAAAGTGCTGCCATGGATGGTCTGACCACTGTTCAGCCAACCGAAGTTCTGGCGACGCACCTGCTTGAGATCGTAAAGCGAAACTTCGGGCGGTTGCTTACGCACAAGGCTCTGCGTCGGCGCCTGGACGAAATGACGACGCTGACTGACACAGACCGTGCAAGCGCCAACCAAAAATTGCTGGACGAATTGATGCCTGACAAGGTGCCGATGGACGTTTTGTTGTCAGTAATGCGCCTACTATTGGAAGAGCGGGTTTCGGTTCGAAATCTGCCTCTGATCCTCGAGGCGATTGCGGAAGCGCGGCAGGTTCACCAGACCATTGACGGCATAACAGAGCATGTCCGCCAGCGGCTTGGTTTTCAGCTGGTCGCAGAAGTGCGGCGCGACGACGGCACCATCCCCTTGGTCCAATTGGCACCCGAATGGGAAGACGCGTTTACAACCTACGAATTGCGTGGCGAACGGGGCGGGGCCGATGTGGCACTACCGCCTGAGACGTTCAACAAACTGGCCGATGGCATTGCGGACAAACTGTCGCAAGCAGCACAACAAGGTGCATATGCCGCTGTAGTCACATCCATGCGGCGGCGACGGTTCTTGCGTACAGTCATGGCTGCGCGCGGCATTTTGAATCCGGTCTTGTCGTTCGAGGAGATCGGAATTGATGCCAAACCGGCCCTTGTCGGTCTCGTAGCGGCATGATTGCAGAGCTTCTCGTTCTCTTGCCCATCGCGCAGTCCGCGCTTTGGGCTGGTTTCGTCGTGTTTCTGCGTGTTGCTGCCATGATGTCCCTGTTCCCAGCCTTTGGGGAGCAAAGTGTGCCTGTCCGGCTACGCCTTGCCATAGCGCTTGCGTTTGTCCTGATCGTCACGCCGGTCCTTTCGGTGCAGACCGGCCCGATCCCTTCGGACATTTTGCCCGCGATTGTACTGCTGTTCCCCGAGGTTTTGACCGGTCTGTTCTTCGGGCTATTGCTACGCTTTTTCGTCTTCGCACTTCAGATCGCAGGCACCATTGCGGCGCAATCAACGTCGCTTTCTCAGATTTTCGGCGGCTCCGCCGGGGTAGACCCACAACCGGCGATGGGGCACGTCCTTGTCGTCTCGGGCCTCGCATTGGCAGCGATGATGGGGTTGCACGTGCAGTTGACCGCCTACATCTTGCAGTCCTACGCTCTCGTCCCTCTGGGTGTTTGGTTGATGCCGGATGTCGCCGTTGATCTGGGCGTCCGCGCAGTCGGCAAAACATTTGCGCTGGGCTTTACGCTGGCGGCACCGTTCTTGATCGCGTCGTTGATCTACAACGTCACCTTGGGCGTAATAAACCGCGCCATGCCGCAATTGATGGTGTCTTTTGTGGGTGCGCCAGCGATCACTGCCGGAGGCCTGTTGCTGTTGGTGCTGACTGCACCACTGATGCTGTCAATCTGGCTAGAGGCTTTTGCCCTTGTCGTCATGAACCCGGCAGGTGGCTGGGAATGAGCGGGGACAACAGCGACGAAGACAAGCAATTCGAGCCCAGCCAAAAGAAGCTGGATGATGCGCGCAAAAAGGGCGAAATCCCGCGTTCTGTCGACCTGACGACGGCCGCCGCCTATGGTGGGATCCTGGCTGCGGCATTCGCGTTTGGGCCAAATGCAATGGTCAATCTGGGCGATGCGATGATGATCCTGATCGATCAGGCCGATCAGCTGGCGCGCGTTACGTTTGAGGGATCACGCACCCCAATCATTGGTGGCATTTTGCAGCAAGTGGTCTGGTCCGTCGCGCCGCTATTTGGCGTACCTGCGCTTTTTGCTGTGCTCGCGGTGATCGGACAGCGCGCCTTTGTCGTGGCGCCGGCGCGGGTTAAGCCGAAGCTTTCCAACATCTCGTTATTGCAAGGCTTCAAGAAGAAATTTGGCCGTAACGGGTTCTTTGAATTCGCGAAAAGCTTCTCTAAATTGCTGATCTTCAGTGCTGTTCTTTTCCTGTTTTTGTGGCAGCAGATGGACCGCATGATCGGTGCGATGTTCATGTCGCCCGGCATGATCGTGGTGTCGCTTTTGCGGCTGGTATTGACCCTCTTGCTGATCGTTCTGGCCATTGCGTTGGCGATCGGCGCCATCGATTTTTTGTGGCAGCGGGCAGAGCATCTGCGCAAGCACCGCATGTCCCGAAAAGAAATGATGGATGAACTCAAGCAGTCTGAGGGTGATCCGATGATGAAACAGCAGCGCCGCCAAAAGGGCATGGATTTGGCTACAAATCAGATGCTGGCCGATGTGCCGGACGCCAACGTCGTTGTTGTGAATCCGACCCACTATGCGGTTGCTCTCAAGTGGGACCGAATGTCAGCGACAGCGCCGGTGTGCGTAGCCAAAGGCACGGATGAAATTGCCGCACGGATCAGAGAGGTTGCTGCCGAAAACGGCGTACCTTTGCATTCCGACCCGCCAACCGCCCGGGCACTTCACGCGACCGTTGACATCGGAGATGAGATTCCTCCCGATCACTACCAAGCCGTCGCCGCCGCGATCCGGTTTGCAGAGAGCATCCGCGCCAAAGCGACGGCACGCAGATGAAGACGAAAGAGCTTCACGCATTGCAAGGCCTCGCAGAGGTTGCATTTGCTGCCGACCAGTCGAAACTGGCGCAGATCAACGCGCAAGAACAGGCGATCCGGTCCCAACTGGATGGGCTGATCACCGAGCGTGGACAACAGGGATTAGCAGTGACGCCGGGCTCTGCCGCGCTCAAGGCGGGGGCAAATGTGCGCTGGCATCGCTGGATTGATCACCGGCGCGAATCTCTGAACCGAGATCTGGCTGCAACACTGGCAGAGAAGGCGCGCGTGATCGCGCGCGTCCGACAATCGTTTGGCAAGAAAGAAGCCCTGACTGCACTTGTGGCGCGGGTCAGGGCTGCGGAAAGTCAGGTCAAAAGTCGCAGGCGCGATCAAACGTCCTGACGGACGATATCCAGGACCAGCACATCAAGAGCAGTTTTGCCCAGCACGGCCTGCGCGCTGGCGAGCAAGTCCTCACGCAGGATCCGCATGTTGCTTGTACTCGTGAAATTCCCGGAAAATCCGCCGATATTGGCGTGGTTGAACATCACTTGTAGCAGCCCGTCGCGTAGGCGCGGTTCGACGGCCAGAACGGCTTCTTCGCCGCCTGGTGGGACCGCGATCCCAATTGACAAAACAACCATTGCGGCGATTTTGTCGTCGGCAATCACCGGGATAACAAATTGATCTTCAAGTTGCGCATAGGCGACCTCTTCCGCCGGAACCTCTGACGTTACTTCGGGGGCCTCGGCAGAAACGTGTGTTTCGCCAGGCAAACAATGCGTTTCGTTCGCGGCGTGTTCTTCGGTCGGGGCGGGGCGGAGCATGATGCCGGCTCCAACGCCTGCCCCGGTGCCGATCAACGCGAGGATCAATGGAAAGAGCATTTTCATATGGGCACCTCTGATCAGAAAGGAAGGATGGCTTCGATGGCTTGCTGGCCATAGCGCGGTTGTTGCATGTCTGTGATCTGCCCGCGTCCGCCATAAGAAATCCGGGCCGAGGCGATCTTGTCATACGTGATCTCGTTTTGTCGGGTCACATCGGCAGGCCTGACAAAGCCCGATACCAGCAGCTCTCGCAATTCAAAGTTGACCCGCACCTCTTGCTGGCCTTGGATCGCGAGCACACCATTGGGAAGAACATCAGTAATCGTGGCGGCGACACGCAAGGTCAGTTTTTCATTCCGGCGGACCGACCCGTCACCAGAGGACGAGCTGTTGGAATTGATGCCAACCGCGTTGCCGAGCGAGGCCCCATCCGGCAGGCGCGGATCAACCCGTTGCGGCAGGCCCAAAAGCTGGGGGACAGCCATTTGTTGCGCGGCGCTTCGGGATCGATCCGAGGAATTTGAGATTTCAGCCTGATCGTCAATTTCGATCACGACCGTCAGGATATCGCCACGCTGCATCGCGCGCCGGTCGCCCAGCAATGAACCGCGATCACCCGTCCAAAGCGACGCGCTTGACCCCGGAAACCGGGGCGCACGGTCCACCACTTGCGGCAAGCTATAGGTCACCATCGCGGTGCGATCATCTGTTGCCACGATCGAGGTCATCTCGGGCGCATTGCCAAGAGGTGTGCTGCTGCACGCAGCCAAAAAGCCAAGCATCAAAAAACTAGCGCGAAACATAGGCGGCTCCATCCTCTCCGATCCGGGCAGAAACTGTACTGCGGGACGACAAATTCATGATCCGCACAACTTCTCCGACACCGGCGCGACCCAATGACCGCCCTTCGGTCGCGATGTAGAGACCGCCGGTGTTGTAGATGAGCGGCACGATCTGATTGCGGTCGACGATTGCCGGAAATCCAACATCGGCAGGGCGCACCGGTCGGCCGGCGTAGAGGGCGACGCGCGCCTCCATCCCGATCAATAGCAGTGGGTCGTCCACACCGCCGTTTGAGGCGACATTGCGTAACAGTAAATCTTCTGCTCGGATCAGCGATTGTGCCGGAATGGTGCGCGCGGCGACCAAAACCTCTGCCGCTGCCGGACCGGCGATCAGGACTAAGAAGAATGCAAGGCGGATCATCGGATCTGCACCATGGCACCCAACATTTGGTCGCCAGCGGTGATCACTTTGGAATTCAACTCGTACCCGCGCTGCGCCTCGATCAGGTCAGTGACTTCTTTGACCGGATCAACCGAACTATCCTCGAGGTATCCTTGCCGCAAAACACCCAACCCGTCTTGGCCTGGATCATTCACAACCGACGGACCAGAGGCGGGCGTTTCAAGGAACAGGTTCGATCCAATTGCCTCTAACCCTTTTGGATTGGTAAAGCTCGCAAGGGTGAATTGGCCTAGCAACTGTGGCTGAATTTGGTCAACAAAATAGGCGTAAACCTCGCCCTCTGCATTGATCGAGATTGACCGCGCGTCCTGCGGGATTGTGATATCTGGCACGACAGGAAAACCATCGGCAGTCACGATTTGCCCTTCGCCTGTCCGTTTCAACGCGCCGTCACGCGTATAGGCGGGAACACCGCTGGGCAGCGTGACTTCCAGATAGCCTTGCCCTTCGATGGCGACATCCAAGTCACCACCCGTTTGTCCAAGTGCGCCCTGCGACAGCATCATGCTGACCGCGCTGGCCCGCACGCCCAGACCCAATTGCACACCGGTCGGCAATTGCGTCCCGTCCGAGGCATTGATGGTGCCTGGTCGCGCCAATTGCTGGTAATGCAGATCGGCAAATTCAGCGCGGCGGGCGTTGTAGCCGGTCGTCGACATGTTGGCGAGGTTGTTGGAAATCACTTCCACCCGCATTTGTTGGGCGGTCATCCCGGCGGCTGCAATTTTGAGTGCGCGCATGAGATTTCTCCTGAGTTAGCGTCCGGTGGACTGAATAACGTTGCGGATACGTTCGTCTTCTTTGTCGAGGAATGTCTGCCCCAGCTCGTAGGCGCGCTGCACCTCGATCATGCGGCTGATTTCAAGGATTGGGTTCACATTCGACCCTTCCAGAAAACCCTGTACCATGCGCCCGTCAGGGGCAGGGGCAAAGCCACCCGGTGTCTCGAACATGGTGCCGCTTTGGCGGGTCATGTCGCCGGGGTCATTTGGCACCACCAGGCCGATCTGACCAATGGGATCACCGCCCGCGCTGATCGTGCCATCTGCGGCAATTCCGATGGGGCCAACCCCTTGCGGGATGAAGACAGGTGCGCCACCAGCGTCCAGCACCGGGTTGCCATCCATCGTTACAAGATCGCCGTTGGTATCAGGTGTGAAAGATCCCGCGCGCGTCAGGCGGGGCCCTGCGGCGGTATCGATCAGAAAGTACCCGTCACCTTCGATCGCCAGATCAAAGCTGCCGCCGGTTTGGGTCAGCGTGCCTTGGGTCAGGTCAGTATGCCGGACCCGAGCTGCCGCCAGCGACAGCGAAGGATGATCGGGACCAAGATCAGCAACGTATTCCGAGAACAACAGCCCCTCAGCCCGGAATCCGGTGGTCGAGGCGTTCGCCACGTTGTTGGCGATAATCCGTAGTTCGGACATCAACCCGGATTGTCGTGTCAAAGTGGCATAGGTCGCATTTTCCATGGTCAGCCTCCGGCAATCAGGGGGATCAGCGTGGCCTGAAAAAAGCTGACCAGTGTTTCGGTCATAAAGGCCATCGTGACCCAGAAGACGGCGATGATCGCGCCGAGTTTTGGAACAAACGTCAGGGTCATTTCTTGAATGGAGGTCAGCGCTTGGAACAGACCCACCGTCAGACCGGTCGCCAATGCAACCGTCAGGATCGGCAGTGAGATCAGGAAAGATATCCACAATCCCTGCCGCAGCGTGTCATAGAAAAGCGCCTCTTCCATCAGACGGGCATCCGCAGGATTTCCTGATAAGCCTCGACCACTTTATCCCGCACAGTGACTGCCGTTTGCACGGCCAGCTCCGTCTGCGCGAGGGCATGCACCAACTGATGTGGGTCCGCCCCTTCGGTCATGGCTTGCATGGCCGTGGTCTCGCTGGCTTGCATCGTCGACAGGAAATCCTGTGCAGCCCCTAGGGCTGCCGCCCCTGCGTCTGGCTGTGTTGCTGTACGGTTGGCAGCGTAGTTCTGCGCCACAAGTGTGCTGCGAATATCCATTTTTCAGGCCTCTCCTATTTCTTCAGCAAATCGTTCAGGGCAGAGGACATCTGCCGCACCTGATCAAACATCTTCAGGTTCGCCTCATAACTGCGCTGCGCCTCTCGGGCGTCAGCGATCTCAACCAGAAGGTTGACGTTTGATCCGTCATAATGGCCGCTGTCATCGGCCATCGGGTGTGTTGGGTCGAAAATGCGGTCCAGTGCTGTGGGGTCTAGTCGCAGGTTCGTGGCCTCGACCGCGCCAGTGCTCGTGGCGCCTTGCATGACCTCTTCAAACGCAATGGTCTTGCGGCGATACCCCGGTGTGTCGGCGTTCGCGATATTCTCGGACACGTGGCGCAACCGGTTGGATTGCGCTTTCAGGCCGCTTGTCGCGACACTGATAGCTTCAGAAAAATCGGTCATTTGAAATCCTTAGCGGCCAAGTGACGTGCGCAGCACAGTCATCGTGTGGCGATAGATTGTAAGGGCGCGATTATGCTCGCGGGCAATGTTGACGGCGTTCATCATCTCTTCTTCGATCGAGACGGCATTGCCATTGGGCGAAGGTTCCGCATCGCCGTTACCCGCCATTGGTCGCGCCGGATCAGGATCAAACGACAAATGTCCAGGGCGCGTGGCGCGCATCGTCGATGCCGCCTCTTTTGCATAGGTCTCTGTGAAGGGGGCGATCTGCCGGGCCTGATACCCTGGCGTGTCTGCGTTGGCGACATTGCGGGCGGTTGTGGCCTGTCGTGCACCGGCGTGCCGGGCCATGTCATGCGCTGTCTGGAACAGTGCCAGTGATTGATACATCGGGGCTTCTCCCTCGTGCTGATGAAACGAAGCATTAAGGGTGATTCCTTAAAAAGGTGTTCAATTGCGAAAGGGATTCTTTGCCATGACCGCAACTTTGATCGACCGGATGACCTCTGCCCTTGATGACCTCAAGGCCGTTCACCCCGTGGGCCGGGTTCTTGCCGTCACCGGCGCCGCCGTTGAAATTGGCGGGCTGATGCATGTTGTCCGACTGGGGGATCGTGTGGCGATACATGCCCAGGGTCAGCGTGTGCGCGCAGACGTGGTGCGTCTCGATGCCGGTGTGGCCCATGCGTTGGTCGATGGGCATTGCGACGGCATCGCGTTGAATGACGTGGTTCAATACACGCCAAAACCGCGGTTTGCCCCCGATGACAGTTGGGTTGGGCGCGTGATTGACCCAGACGGTCGGCCATTGGATGGGCGGGCGTTGCTGCCCGGTTTAGGGCAGGCCAATCTGCAAAACCCGCCGCCACCGGCACACCGTCGCCGGGCGTTGGGCGAACGGTTGGAAACGGGGCTGGCGGTCATGAACACACTTCTGCCATTGGCGCGCGGCCAGCGGATCGGCCTTTTTGCCGGTTCAGGTGTCGGGAAGTCGTCACTGCTTGCTGACTTGGCGCGTGGTGTTGATGCAGATGTGATCGTGATTGCACTTGTTGGTGAACGCGGGCGCGAGGTGCGACAATTCACTGAAAACGTCCTTGGCCCCGAAGGTATGAAGCGCACCGTCGTCGTTGCCGCCACCTCGGATCGCGCGCCGCAGGTCCGGCGCCGCTGTGCGTGGGCCGCCACGGCAACGGCAGAGTTTTTTCGCGACCAAGGCAAACAGGTACTTTTGCTTGTTGATTCCGTCACCCGATATTGTGAGGCGCACCGCGAAGTCGCTGTTGTGGGTGGAGAGCAGGCAAACCTCCGTGGTTTTCCACCCTCAACCGCCGGTGCCATCGCGTCCTTGTGTGAACGGGCCGGACCGGGTGAAGACGGGCAGGGTGATATCACTGCGGTCTACACTGTCCTTGTTGCAGGTTCTGACATGGAAGAACCAGTGGCCGACATGTTGCGCGGTGTCTTAGACGGGCACATCGTATTGGATCGGACAATTGCCGAAAGGGGTCGCTTTCCTGCCATTGACGTGTTGCGGTCCGTTTCACGGTCCTTGCCAGATGTCGCAGACCGGGTTGAAAATGCACTTATTGCTGACGCCAGAGCGCTCTTGGCGACCTACGACAAGGCTGCACTAATGGTACAGGCGGGCCTCTACGAGTCTGGATCAGACGAAAGGATCGACGCGTCGATTGCCTGCCATGAACCGCTGGAGCTCTTCTTGACAGTCAAAGACAAACGAGATGCCCGCGCCCACTTTGCCGCATTGAAAAAGGCGATAGCGCAGGGCGCGCCCGCGCAAAACTCCGGATAAGTCGCAAGAGAGAGGGCGATTTAGGGTCGGAGTCGCGTCGTGAGAATAGTCAGGCGCATCGCGCCAGGTCTAAGAAAGACACTGCCGCGCAACGTCTCGAAAGACAGATGACTTCTGCCCGCTCTTTCGGCCCCGTACCAATCAGGTTCAGCGCGGTTGATCGAAGCGCCTAAATCAGTTGCGATCTCGGCACGGCCGCCGATTGCAACAAGGTCAAGGCGATGCTGCCACCATTCGCGGCGCTGATCTGGGCGGCTTCCGATCGAATCAGAAACAACCGGATCAGATCTTCTTGCCTGTCAGGATCAAGAAAATCCGCAGCCTGATCGGTTCCAAACACGGACTTCGCTCTGTCCCGAAACGTTTCCAACTGTTGGTCGATATCAATTGTTCCAAAACTTGCGGGTAGCCCGAGGGCCTTTTCAAAAACGGTACGCAAAGGGCCGTCACCCATGATGGAAAACCAACGGCCTGTTTCGGTCTGGTTGTCGGCGACAATATCCGAAATCTTGTCCGCGGTATTCAAGGCCAGCCGCATGTCAGGATCGCTGTTGCCTACGGCACGCGCGAACTGTTGTTTCTCGTAGCGGGATACAATCTCGTCGCCAAAGAACGTTAACCCTGTTCGGGGGATATCACCCTGACCCAAACCAAAAGCTGAGGCAAACGCAAAGTAACGCTTGTCTGACAGCCGGTTGGCGAGGCCGTCTTCATTGGCGATGCCGTCCGACAGGACCTTAGAAACGAAAAAGCGATTGTTGATGTCTTCGTCCAGACCAAACGCGCCAAGTGCGACCGAGAGTAATCTGCGGTTATTCACCAGCTCTTCGGCAGTATTGATTTTCGCAATATTCTCTCGGAAATAGGTTGTATCACGAATGACCGGTTGGCTCTGATTGAACGTGTCTTGTTGCGCCTCAATCGTGCGCTGCAGGAACCGCCATCCGACATAGCCGGACAGAGGGACAACCGGTTGAAAGGTCATTGTGGCTGCGCCGCGATTAAGCGGTCCTCTTGCGGCAACAGGGCACGCAGCGCCTTCAGTGTCCGATAGAAGTCACCGGACCGAACAGCGCGCGTCGCGGCCGATAAACGGTCGTGGCTATCCTCGTCCATCAAGGCCTGGCTCAATTGATTGATGCCAGTGATCATCTGCGGTGTTGCGTCTTCCGGGCTAACGTCGCCGGACAACACCAATTGCGCAATGTAGCAAACCCGCCGCACGGGTGTATTCGCCTCGCCTGGATGGATTGCATCTCGCAAACGCAAGATGTTGGCATTGGGTGTAATGATGGACAGCTTGCTGCGTCGGTCACCGTTTTCGATCACGGCGCCATTGACCAAAACCCTTTCTCTGGGGTTCAGCTTTAGAACCAGCCCGCTCATGTGGTTGCACCCGAGGCACGCAAGCCGCGAATGACGGCGCGGTTGATATCGACCAAAGCGGACAAATCAGCCTCACCACGAAGAAATTTCTGGCTGTGCAGGTCGGTGAACTCAGCAAGATAGAATATATTGGCGCGTAAATCTGTGGGCAACGCGTTGTCGGCGTCTGCGACGTCAACGGCGAGAGCGGTCCACATTTGGCGGTTGTCGTGGACTGCGGATACGATGTGCGCATAAGGCGCGTCGGTCTGGGAAAGGCGGCTTGTAATTTCGGAAATTAGTTGGGCTTCGATAGACCGAGGGGTACGAATGGAAGCGGTTGAAGGGGCATAGGCCTGTCGGGCGAGTTCGATAGCGTTCACGGCGGATCCTTCCGGGGCGATGTGAAACTAAACGCGATTTTATCGCGCAATTGCGAGTGAGCCGGAGGCGCCAAGAGCGCCTCCGGCAAATGCCCTTAGCGGAAGAGCGACAGGATGGTCTGTGGAGCCTGGTTCGCAATCGACAGCGACTGGACACCAAGCTGCTGCTGGACCTGCAAGGCTTGGAGACGTGCAGACGCCTCTTCCATGTTGGCGTCGACCAATGTGCCAATGCCTGACTTCAATGCATCGGTCAGATTTGATACAAATTCGGACTGCGTTTCGATCCGACCCTGTGCAGAACCAAAGCTGGCTGCGGAGTCAATCGACGTTGCAATCAGGCTTTCGATGGCGGTCAGAGCCGCAGCTGCGCCGTCATCGGTTGTTGCATCAAGTTCGGACAGCAGCTGAAGGCCACCGCTGACCGAACCGCCAGCATCCAGGTCGATGTTGGCCGCAGCGGAAGCGGCAAGGGCTGTCGTCGTGTTATTCACAACGCTCACGACGTTCCCACTGACTGTCACGGTGAAGTCATCTGACAGACCCTGTTCCGCCAGACGGAAGTTCATGATGTCTGCCAGTCCGGATGCGATGTCAGATGTCGTGTCGCCGTCTTTGGCAACATACAACGCCTCACCTTTTGTCGCATCAACGCCGGCCGCTGTTGCAAAAGGTGTGCCAGAGACGGCTGCATCAAAGATCTGCATGTTGAAGCCGTAGCTGTCGCCAGCCATTACGGTTTTGGTCCGGCCGGCAGTCGTCGATTCACCGTTAATGGTGTATGTCGCGGTGCCTGCGCCGCTTGCCCCAGCGGTGCCTGCTGCGGTCATAGCGGCTGCGGCAAGTGCGAGTGTACCTTTGGTGCCTGCGGTCGTTCCAAGATCTTGTTTCGCAACGGAGATGTCGCTGGACGCCACGCCTGTTGCGGAACGGTCAAGAGACGACAGAACCTTGGTGATACCGGAATCGTCCACATTGCCAGCGGCGGTATATGCAGACGTTGTTTCCGCATTCGACAAGAGGTTCAGCCCGTTGAATTGAGCGGCACCGACGACAGAGGTGATTTGATCGCGCAATGCTTCGATATCAGTCTGAAGCTTTTCGCGGTCTACGTTCGATTCCTGCGCTGCGACGATCCGGTCTTTCATCTGCACAAGCAGATCAGACACGGTTTCAGAGGCCTGACGAGCAACCGAAACGGTCGATTCGCCCAAAGACAGGCTGGACGAGATGGCCTTGAACCCCTGTACATCCGATTCCATCACTTTCGAGATGGCCCAGATTGCGGAGTTGTCCTTGGCGCTGCCAACCGCTTTACCGGTCGAGATTTGGGATTGCGTCGTTGCGAGGTCCTTGTTGATGGACTTCAGTGTCTGCAGCGCGACCATTGCGCCGTTGTTTGTCAGAATGCTTGACATGGTTCACTTTCCTTTCGCGCGTCGCTTTGCGACCGCTTGATGGGGCGGCTCCCGCATATGCGGAATTGCCATGACGTCATTCTGACGCTTTTGCCGGTGGCTTTGCCCGGCAGGTCTACCGTTTTGGTGGCCTGATCTTTGGGCGATGCCCTCTCAACAAGAGGTTAACGCGCCTACCGATTATCTGCTCAATTTGATCCATTGTTTGGCCTGCCGATTTACACCTTGTGCTCTAGCCCACCGCTCTTACGGGATACGGTTTCTTTGTCGCCATGGGCGTTATAGATATTCAATCCCGAGCGGACCGCTCGCAATTCTGCCAACCGTTCCTGCGCAGAACGCAAACCACTGAGCGCAGCCTGCAATAGCTTGGCATTTTCACTGGCGGCGAGGCGTAATCGTTTAGCGTCTTGCGCGCTCAGCCGCAGTGCTGTCAGGTCTTGCATCAACGCGGTCTTACGGTCCGCCAATCCGGCCACCTGTTCCAACTGACCGGCCCGCAACGCTGCACGCTCTTCGTCAAGCAGCTTCAGGGCGCTTTGAAACCGCACTTTATCCATTGGCACGTGCTTTCATTGCGTTGAAGAGCGATTCGGCCAGTCCGATTCCGCCTGCGGCGACCATTTCTTCTGCTTGGGCTTCGCGCAGGAATGAAGAGAATTGCTCTTCTCCGATTCCGCCTCCAAATGCGCCTGATTGCGCGTCCAGCCCGGCAGACTTCAACATCTCGGCCAGAAACGTGGCTTCCAATTTTTGCGCCGCGGCGCGCAGCTGTTCGTCATGAACAGACACACCAACGATGGGCGGCGGAACTGCCGCTGGGAGAACAGGAATCGGCGTCATATCGGGACCTCAGTTTTTTTCCCTTTTGACCGATACCGGTAAACATTCCGTAAGCCTAATGCGTCAATTCTGCAGCAACGCAACGAAACAGGAGTGGTTGATGCAAGACGCGATTCAGGTGTTGTTGACCAGTATGCCAACAGCGGAAGGGGTCACGCCGTTAGTGCAACCTCAATCCGAGGATATGGTTGATTTTGCAGCGTTTCTCGACGTCATTGGGCAAGAGAATTTGCCTAAAAAGGCTGCACCACTGATGCTGCAGGTTCCTTTGGATGCCACCACAGAAACGGACGTCGCATTGGATGACGAATCACGTGCTGCTATGCCGAAAGCCGCTGCCGAGCCAGAGTCAGAGGCACCGAATAAAGCAGCCCTGATACCTGGTGAGATGCCAAAAACCGCAGCGCCTGACGTGGTTGTTGTGCGAAAGATGGACGATGCTGGTTCAAAGGCAAAATCCAATCTTGACGAGACGGTGCAACAACGAACGCCCACCCCTCCTGAACGTGCCGAGAAACCAATAGTTCAGGTCACAGAGCGCGCAAGTTTGGCGCAGGCGGCGATCGCGAAATCAGTGCAGCCTAAGCCATCAGATATGCAACCGCGAGAGCTGAAAATGACACAGCTTTCCACGGTCGTGACGGATTCTGCAGCGACAAACTCGCGAGCCGCGGGACCTGTAGAAGCGACTGCATTGCCCGCGCGTATCGTCGCGCAGATGGCGGATGTCCCTCAAGCCAAGCAACGTTTGCGCCCGCAAGAGTCGGGGCCGGAGCCTGTGCAAATGCCAACGAAAGAGCGAGCTGCGCCGCCGATGGTCACAATGCACCCAAAGACTGGCCCGGACATTCAAATTGTCAACAGTGATCCCAAACTAGCAGTGAAAAAGGACCTATTGGGTGAAGACATACCGCTGACACAGGCCCGACAGCCCACGACTGATGGCGCAGCACCCACGCGCCTCAGTGGCCCTGCCGCCCCCGCAACAGCGGAAGTTGCGCGCCAGATCGGCGGCCAGATGGCCGTCGCTGTGACGCAGAATAGGGCAGGGGTGACGGAGGTCGCGCTGAGTCCGCAAGAACTTGGCAAGGTGCGCATGACGATGACGGCGCAGGATAATGCGGTTGTACT
The DNA here is from genome assembly GCF_041103235.1 of Yoonia sp. R2331. Taxonomy (NCBI): domain Bacteria; kingdom Pseudomonadati; phylum Pseudomonadota; class Alphaproteobacteria; order Rhodobacterales; family Paracoccaceae; genus Cognatiyoonia; species Cognatiyoonia denitrificans. Next base: position 397,040 of record NZ_JBGCUN010000002.1, read on the forward strand.
GTCAATCGTTGCCGAACGTCCAGAAACGCAAGACCTGATGCGGCGGCATATCGATCACCTGCAACAGGAATTCCGCAATCTGGGCTTTCAGGACATCAAGTTCAGCTTTGGCAGCGGTTCGACCCCGCAGGAGCAACAAGAGCCCACCGATCAGGACACGACATCACCGGCGGCAGACGCCGATGGCGCACCGGATGAACAGAAAGCAACGCCAAACCGTGCGACCGATTCGGCGCTCGATCTGCGGCTTTGAAAGGACATTGATATGGAAGTTTCCAACGCCACCAACCCGACTGCCACGCCCCCACCGTCGGTTTCTTCGCGACCCGAGATCAGCTCTGATTTTGAGACATTCTTGAAGATGCTGACCGTACAGATGCAAAATCAGGATCCTCTCAACCCCGTGGATTCCTCGGACTATGCCGTTCAATTGGCGACGTTTTCGGGTGTCGAACAGCAAGTGCAGACCAATGATTTGTTGCGCGATCTGGCGACAAAGATGGGCGGCGGCGATATGGCGCAGATCTCGGGCTGGGTCGGGATGGAAGTGCGATCAACTGCACCGGTAAACTTTGACGGCAGCCCCCTTCAACTTTTGACTTCGCCTGATGCAAGTGCTGCGAATGCAGCGCTTGTGGTCAAAGATGCCGACGGGAACGAAATTCAGCGGCTGCAGATGTCTACCAGCGATCGAGAGGTGACTTGGGCGGGTGTCACTGCCGATGGCGCGCCGCTTCCACCCGGAAGATACAGTTTTGAAGTCGTCAGCAGCACGCAAGGTGAAGAAATCAGTCGCACCGGTGCGGAAACCTATGCGCGCGTGAACGAAGTCCAATTGCGCGACGGGCAAGTGGTGGTTGTGCTGGCCTCTGGCGCGACTGTCGCTGCGTCAGATGTGACCGCCGTCCGGGAATCATCGGATGGCTAAGCGTTAGAGGAGCGTAGAAAGGCCCCAAGCCGCGCCCACAATGAAAGCACCCAGCGACATCCAAGCGATCCGTGCGCGCCGGCGCTGCGGTTTGGGCGGCGGTGGCGGATTGTTCAGGCGGATCAGATGTTCTTCCGCCAAGCGTGGCAGCTGTGGGCCAAAGCGGGCCAGCACCCGGGCCGTTTTCAGAAGGTCGTTCACCAGTGCTTTGGGGCCAATGGACTTGGTCACATAGTCCTGCACGATGGGTTGGGCGACCTGCCAGATGTTCATATGTGGATCAAGCGACCGCGCAACGCCTTCGACCACCACCATTGTGCGCTGCAACAAGATCAGTTCTGTCCGGGTTTCCATGCCAAAGCGTTCAGTCACTTCAAACAGATACGATAAAAGCCGTGCCATTGAGATTCGGCTGGCGTCCATGCCAAAAATCGGCTCTCCGACAGCGCGCAAAGCCCGGGCAAATTCGTCCACGTCGCGATCAGCGGGGACATAGCCCGCCTCAAAATGGACCTCTGCCACGCGCTGATAATCTTTGCGGATAAAACCAAACAAAATCTCGGCATAGACACGGCGTGTATATTCATCAATTCGGCCCATGATCCCGAAATCATAGGCAATGATTTCACCATTTGCGGCCACCTTCAGGTTGCCCTGGTGCATATCCCCGTGAAAATATCCGTCGCGCAACGCCTGGTTCAGGAACACCTGCAAGACTCGTGCCGCCAGTGCGCGTCGGTCATGGCCTGCGGCATCCAACGCGGCGTTGTCGCCAATGTTCGTCCCTTCCGCCCAATCCAGCGTCATGACGCGGCGCGCGGACAGGTGCCACCGCACCGCTGGCACCTGAAATCCGTCATCCCCCACCGTGTTTGCGGCGAATTCGGACGCGGCAGAGCTTTCAAGCCGAAGATCCAATTCGCCCATCACGACGCCTTCGAAGTGAGTGATGACTTCCATCGGACGCAACCGGCGGGAGGCCGGCGACAAAAGCTCAATCGCGCGTGCGGCAAAGTAGAAGGCGTCAATATCCTTGCGAAAGGCCCGTTCTATCCCCGGGCGCAGCACTTTAACTGCGACCGCATCGCCGCCTTCGGCCAAATGCGCCTTGTGCACCTGAGCCAGGGAAGCGGCTGCGACGGGTTCCGAAAAGCTGGAGAACACTTCCTCGACCGATTGACCGATCTCGCGCTGCACTTCTGCCTTGGCCTCTTCCACAGAAAAAGGCGGCAGTTTGTCTTGCAAGACACGCAACTGTACGGCCAATTCGTCACCAACCACATCGGGGCGCGTCGACAGGATTTGACCAAATTTGATGTAGGCCGGTCCAAGTGCGGTCAGCGCACGCACCGCAGGCGGCATGGTCACATCACCCTTGTACCCCAGCCATTGGAACGGCCAGACCAACCCGCGAAAGACGGCCCGCAAAAGCGGCCCGGCCTCAAACGCATCCAGAACGACCTTCATTGCACCGGTGCGTTCTAGGGTGGCGCCTGTGCGAATTAGGCGGATGATATTGTGTGGCCCGCGCAAATCAGAGTTTCCAACCAGAATGCAGGCAGGCCACGCCCAACGTCATGTTGCGGTACTTTGTGTTGCTGAAACCTGCCGCGTTGATCATGCCCAGAAACGTGTCTTGATCCGGAAACTTTCGAATAGATTCAACAAGATACTGATAGCTGTCCCGATCGCCCGCAATCATCTGGCCCATGCGTGGGATCACGTTGAATGAATAGGCGTCATAAGCGGCCTGCATCGCTGGATTGGGCAATTGGCTGAACTCCAGCACCATCAAACGCCCGCCCGGGCGCAGAACGCGATAGGCTTCGTTCAATGCCTCCTGCGGGCGGGTCACATTCCGGATACCAAAGCTGATGGTGTAGACGTCAAAGCTGTTGTCGGCAAAAGGCAGCGCCATGGCATCGCCCACAACCCAATCCAGACTGTCGGCCATGCTGGCGGCCTCGGCCCGTTTGCGCCCTTCGATCAGCATCGGTTCAGTCAGGTCCAATACGGTTGCATGTCCATGACCCGCGCGCTTGAGAAACCTAAAAGAGATATCACCGGTCCCGCCCGCCACATCCAGCAATTGCTGACCGGGACGCGGGGCAAGCCAATCCATCATTGCGTCTTTCCAGATGCGGTGAATGCCCACCGACATCACGTCATTCATGATGTCATACTTGCTGGCAACAGAGGAAAAGACCCCCTGCACACGGCCTGCTTTGTCACCTTCGGGGACTGTTTCATTACCGAAATGCGTTGTTTTTGGGCTGTGGTCGGTCATGTCATTCCATCGCCTTAGTCGCGTCGCAAAGGGGTTATACCCATGCGCGCAAAGACACAAATTGTCATTACGCCACAGGAGATAAGCATCGTGCTGCTGCTTTCGATCATCGTCGCTGCAATTGTGGGTCTTGCTGCGATTTCCGGGCTGATCCTGATGACCTTTGGCCCATACGTGCTGGCCTATATGCTTGGCCGAAGGGTGCGTAGCGCGGCGGCACAAAAAGATAGTGAGGGGCGGCCAGTTCAGATGACAGGCCTCGCTAACGCGGGTCTGGGCACCTTGCCCTTGGATGTGGGCTTTGTTGCGGGTCTGGGGCGTGACGCGGTCCCGCAATCCACCGCGGGTTCGTTGTTATTGCGCCCAACCTGGGGCGTCCGGATGCTCAGCATCGTCTTTTCTGCGCTGCTTATCTACATTGTCTATATCGGGCGCGGCGATCTGGTTCCGGATTCGCCCTATGTCTGGCCAGTACTGGGCCTTGTGTTGGGCTACGGCATCTTGACCACGAACATCTACGAACTGCGCTACAGCACTGAAGGTTTTGTCACCTCTGGCTTTGCCCGCCGCCGAAAAGAAGTGCGTTGGAAAGACCTGTCGTACATCACTGACAACGGGCATTACTTCTACTACTTTCACACCTTTTCGGGCCAAAAAGTCGAGACACTGAAATACCTAGTGGGTATCGGCGACTTCCTCAGCTATGCACGGGCGCAAATGCACTTTCACGACAGGCACTGAATGCCCGAACTGCCAGAGGTTGAAACGGTCCGCGCCGGACTCGTCCCCGTGATGGAAGGGCAGGTGATCGCGCGTGCGGACGTCAATCGACCTGATCTGCGCTGGCCGTTCCCCGACCGCATGGCCGACCGTCTGACCGGGGCCAAGGTTTTGCAACTGCGCCGCCGGTCCAAGTACATTCTGGCCGATCTGAACTCCGATGAAACCTTGCTGATTCACCTTGGCATGTCGGGCCGGATGCTGATTTCGGGTCATCAGATCGGTGATTTTCACCTTCCGCACCCTGCACCAGCAAAGCATGATCATGTTGTGTTTCACATGGGTCAAGGGGCGCGGATCACCTTTAACGATGCGCGTCGTTTCGGCGCGATGGACCTATTGCCGACTGCCACGCAGGATGATCATTGGTTGCTGCGCACGCTGGGGCCGGAACCATTGGGGAATGCCCTGAATGCGGACTATCTGACAGAGCGCTTGAAGGGTCGGAACACCCCGATCAAGACGGCACTTCTCGATCAAAGGATCATCGCGGGATTGGGAAATATCTATGTTTGCGAAGTGCTTTACCGCGCCCGCATCCATCCTGCACGCAAGGCCGGGCGCATCGCTGCGGCCCGTGTTGTGGCGATGGTCCCGATCATCCGCGATGTCTTGTCAGAGGCGATTGCAGCAGGCGGTTCATCCCTGCGCGATTACCGTCAGGCCGATGGTGAATTAGGCTATTTTCAGCACGGTTTTCAGGTCTACGACCGCGAAGGTGAACGTTGCCAGACCCCCGAATGCAAAGCTCGAATCAAGCGAATCGTCCAATCCGGACGCTCATCCTTCTTCTGTCCGCAATGCCAAAGATAGCTTGATTGCCTGTAAAAGATTTGCGAACCCAAGAACCTGACCAGCGGCAAGGGAGAGCCAGATGGCCTATGAGACGATCGTTGTTGACGTTACCGATTACGTGGCACTTATTCGCCTCAACCGTCCCGACGCGCGCAACGCGCTGAACCAGCAACTGCTGACAGAGCTGTGCGCGGCACTGGACGAAGCCGACGCAAGCGACAAGGTCCGCTGCATCGTGATCACTGGATCGGACAAGGCCTTTGCCGCCGGGGCCGACATCACGGAGATGGCCGAGAAAAGCTTTGTCGATATGTATACCAAGGCGTTTTTTCAGGCCGAGGTGGAGCGGTTTAACAACATCCGCAAGCCGATCATCGCCGCCGTTGCGGGCTATGCGCTGGGCGGCGGCTGCGAATTGGCCATGATGTGCGACTTTATCATCGCCGCTGACACCGCAAAGTTTGGCCAGCCAGAGATCAACCTTGGCGTGATTGCAGGCATCGGCGGCACCCAACGTCTGACCCGTTTTGTCGGCAAGTCAAAGTCGATGGACATGCATCTGACCGGGCGCTTTATGGGCGCGGAAGAGGCGTTGTCTTCGGGGCTTGTTAGCCGTGTGGTGCCTGCCAAAAAGCTGATTGAAGAGGCGCGCGGCGCCGCCGACAAGATCGCGGAAAAGTCACTCATCGCTGCGATGGCGGCCAAGGATGCCGTGAACCGGGCCTATGAAACGACTTTGGCTGAAGGCGTGAATTACGAACGTCGCCTGTTCCAGTCGCTTTTTGCGACCGAGGACCAAAAGGAAGGCATGGCAGCCTTTACCGAAAAGCGTGAGGCGCAGGTGCGCGACCGTTAAAGGCGGGTCAGCGCGCCGAAATCCGGGGCAAGTGACACACCCGACAGGCGCGCCATGTGCCAGGCCAGGACCTGATTGCTGGATAAAACGGGCAGGCCGGTTTCCGCTTCGATGGGTGCGATCACGTCCAGCGTCCGCAGGTTGGTGCAGGATAGGAACAGCCCATCAACCCCGCCCTCTGCGGCGAGTGCGGTCGCCGCCGCGATAACCGACGCGCCGTCAATCCGGGCCACGCGTGCCTCGACTGCCTCATCAAAGCTGCCGAAAACGGGGGATGCGACGCCGTGATCGGCCAAGGTATTGCGCAAGACAGCACTGACCTCCGCGATGTAGGGCGACAGAAACGCGAGCCTGCGCAGGTTCAACGCTGAGCAAGCAGCGATCAGGGCTGTGACCGGCTCTGTCACCTCTTGCGTGTTGACGCCGCTGCGCACCAAATCCGCAATGGCCTTTGCACCAATAACTGACGTCCCAGAGGTGCAGCCGTAGCCCACCGCATCAAAGTTCAGCCCGCGCGGCAAAAGCGCGGCAGCGCCGGGCAAGTCATCCCGCATCTGCGCCAGCGTGTCGCCGGTCACATCGCCGGCTGACGGAATGCGAGAGGCATAAAGTGTGACGCCGTTCACCGGTAGCATGCGGCGGAAATCATGTTCGATCGTTTCATCCGCTTGCAGGACGATCAGCCCCAAAGTGGCGCGATGACCCAACCGGTCAGCGGTGCCATAGGGAAACACACTCAAAGCTCTGTCATCCTGCGTTCGGCGGGGCGTGACAGGTATTCGGCCTGTGCATCCCGGATCACGATATTCTCTTCATGCACAAGCATCCTCCCATCGCGCGTCGCAATGCCCGGTTCCAGCGTCAGCACCATGCCCGGCTGCAACACGGTGTGATCGCCAGGGATGAGCGAGGGCGCTTCGGTCAATTGCATCCCCAGACCATGTCCAAATCGGCCCGCGTCCGATCCGCCTGCCCCGCCAGTCAGCACCTTGTCCATCGCATGAAACAGTTCAGCGGTGGTGATGCCAGGTCGGGCGATGTCCATCGCGGCGGCTGTTGCGTCGATCAGCTTGCTGTGGGCACCTGCGGCCAGTTCACTGGTGGGACCGACGCTAAAATTCCGATCAAAATCACAGAAATAACCCTGCCGGACGAGACCGGTATCCAACATCAGGACATCCCCTGCACGCAACGGAGCTTCTGTCGCAGGAGAGATCACATCGTCATACCCGTCCGGCCCCGCGCCACCCGCCAGATAGGGAACCCAATCTGCGCCTTCCTGCAGGCACAAGATTTGGAAGTGCCGAAAAACCTCTGCAAGGCTGACACCGGCGCGCGCAATCTCTGGCACCCGATCAAAAGCGCGATTTGCGACTTGGCAGGCCAAACGGATCAAGTCGATCTCGGCCTCGGACTTGATCAACCGCAGTCCACGCATCAGCCTCGCGTCTGCGACGATTTCACAGGTTCCGCGCAGCTTTTCAAAATCCGCAATCGGCATCCGCAGATGCGTTTCATGCCCCATGGGTATGGCGACAGGACCGGGGCAAAGCTCTTGCAAGGTGGCGATCAACAGGTTGACACCGTCATCCGCAAGGTCTGGCGCGCGCCACGTCCGAATGTCGTCAATCCAGCCGCGCGCCATCAGCGCCGCCCCAATTGCGGGGATCACCGCAACCGGATCACCTGCTGCGGGCACAATCACAAACCACGGCCGGGTCGGGCTTTCCCAAAACCGCGTCAGGAACCCGGTGAAGTAGCGGACATCCGGTTCCGTCGTCAGCAGCAGACCCGCAAAGCCGCGCTCGGCCATTGCGTTTTGCGCGCGGCGGGTCCGGTCAACGAACTCTTCCCGGTCCAACCCGTTCATCGCGCAGGCTCTTCACTTAAGATGCATAATACTCGCGCGTCGGGCGATAACCCCAACGCTGCCCCCGCTTCCATCACCGCGACAATCCCGGCGCCGCCAGATGGCGTTGTGGCCAGCCCGGCCTGCGCGAGCACGGGCATCGAGGCCTCTGCCGCTGCATCACTGATGGTCACAAAATCATCGGCATCCCGCGCCAAACCGTTCAGCGCAATCAGCGAAGGTTCCTTGCAATCAAGCCGTCCCATGTTGCTGTCAGGCCCGGATGTGACCACGGCGCGACCTGCGCGCGCGCTTTCCATCAGGGCCGGTGCGGCCTCGGGTTCCACCACGACAATGCGCGGCGCATCGCCCCAGATCTTGCGGGCATAAGCGGCGACCGCGCCTGCCAATCCACCGACCCCGGCTTGCAAGAAGATGTGCGTTGGTATGGCATCGACCTGCGCCACCGCCTCTGCCGCCATTTGCACATAACCCTCCATCAACCGATGCGGGATGGTCGTGTACCCGGCCCAGGACGAATCCGACAGCAGGGTCCAGCCGTTCTGATCTGCCGCTGCCGCTGCTGCAGCCATGCTTTCGGCATAGTTCGCCCCGGCGAGAACCACGCGCGCACCTTCGGCTTGCAGACGTTTCGCGAACACCTCTGGCACGGTCTGCGCAATGTAGACCACCGAATTTGCGGCAAAGACGCGCGCCCCTGCCGCCACGGACATCCCGTGGTTACCGGCGCTTGCCGTGACATAGGTGCGTCCTTTCGCAGCGCCGTCCTCAGCATCGCGCGCGATGACATAAGCAGCACCCAGCGCCTTGAAGCTGCCCAACCCCATGCGTCCCCGTTCATCTTTGACCCACAGAGTCGCCACATCGGCCAACCCAGCGACTTTGACGAGGGGAGTCTCGGCGTGGGTCGGGCAGTGCGCCAACCGCGTGGCGACTGTTGCCGCATCGGTCGAAGGCTGCGGCACCCCAGACAGCAGATCGGATGCACCACGGTGCGGGTTGCGGAAATGTTGCAAACGGACCTCTCATCGCCATGCCTTGCTGACGCTAGACCGCGGTGCTGCGCTGCGTCTATCCCCCATCTGCAAATAGGGCTTTCCTCTGCCAAGGGTTTTGACTATACGCCGCGCTGAACATGCGCGTGATGCCCGCTTTGGCAGATTCGGCCGGTCAGAAAACCCGGTGGGGCCGTCAGGCGCATATGACTGTTATTGATGAACCCGAACGAAAGACACGAACATGGCAAACACCGCTCAGTCCAAGAAACGCGCCCGCCAGAATGCCGCGCGCTTTGCTGTCAATAAAATGCGCCGCTCGCGGATCCGCACGCACCTGCGCCAAGTGGAAGAGGCGATTGCATCCGGCGACGCCAAAGCCGCGCAAGAAGCACTGAAAGCAGCACAACCCGAATTGATGCGTGGCGTCACCAAGGGCGTGATGCACAAGAACACCGCAGCGCGCAAAATGTCGCGCCTTGCTGCACGCGTGAAAGCTGTGGGCTAAATGCCGCAATATCGTCCGTCCGGACGGTGAATTGAGACTTTCAGAGGCGCGCCCATCGGGCGCGTCTTTTGCGTTTTTGACCCGGGCGCGGAAACTTTTCCCGTCGATTCAAAGGGGTCACAGATTCGAATTCAGATAGTTCCGAGTCAAGCGCGTTGTTCGGTTGAAGCGGCCCCAAACCCCTTGCTACGTTGCTCATGCGATTCACATCGTTCCGGGGGGGACATGAGGGTTCAGCGTCGATAAGAGCGTCCAATTGTGCGGTGTTGCACATGCGACAGACGCCATTGGGATAGCGACGTTGATAGTCTTGCAAGGGTGATTGGCGTATCCGCTGTTTGGCGGAGCCAAGCAATCCTTGTGTCTGCGACAAGTGGGGTTTTGTCCCACTTTCCGTATCTCTCAACCCCGCTTGTCGCGACCTACGCGGCCCTTTTGGCAAGGGGTCCAGCGGTCGGGGCCTTTGAAGTGGTGGCGGTCCGACCGCCCAACCCTGTGTTGGGCGCATGGTACCGTATTGTCTGCGGAGTGGTGTGGACGTGGCAGTTTGGGCTGTCAGGCAGGGATTTGGTTTGGAACAGGGCAAGATGACGACAGGTGTGTGGGGACAGGTTCAGCAAGAGCTGAAAGACGGGATGAGTGGCAATAGTTTCACAAGCTGGATTGCTCCGCTGGAACTCAAAGATCTGAATGGGCAGGTGGCAACTTTTGAAGTCCCAACAGGTTTCATTGGCAACTACGTGAACCAGAACTTTGGTGACCAGATTCTGTATCAACTCAACAAAGCCGGTCAGGATGTGCAGCGCTTGAAATTTTCAGTTCCCGCCGGGAAACGCGCAGCCCCTACTGCCGACACAACGGCACAGCCTGCCAAACCTGCCAAGGCCATGTTGGACAATGACATGGGGTCCGCAATCGACCCGCGTTATACTTTCGACAGTTTTGTCGTCGGCAAACCGAACGAGCTGGCCCACGCTGCGGCGCGCCGCGTGGCCGAGGGCGGCGAGGTGACGTTCAACCCGCTGTTTCTTTACGGCGGCGTTGGTCTGGGTAAGACCCACCTGATGCATGCCATCGCCAATGAATTGGCCCGCGCGCGTCCCGACTTGAAGGTCCTGTACCTTTCTGCGGAACAATTCATGTACCGGTTCATCACCGCATTGCGTGACCGCAAGATGATGGAATTCAAGGCGCAGTTGCGCACTGTCGATGTGCTGATGGTTGATGATGTGCAATTCATGGCGGGCAAGGACAGCACGCAAGAAGAGTTCTTTCACACCTTCAACGCCCTGATCGAGGCACGCAAACAGATCATCCTGTCTGGCGACCGCGCACCGGGTGATATGAAAGAAATGGAAGACCGCATTCGCAGCCGCATGCAGTGTGGTCTGGTCGTGGACCTGCACCCGACGGACTATGAATTGCGCCTTGGTGTGTTGCAGTCCAAAGCCGAGATTCAGGCTGCCAGCTATCCAAATCAAGCCATCGCGCCCGGTGTGCTTGAATTCCTCGCGCATCGCATCACCAGCAACGTGCGTGTTCTGGAAGGCGCGCTGGTCCGGCTGTTTGCCTTTGCCAGCCTTGTAGACCGCGAGATTACGCTCGAACTTACGCAGGATTGCCTTTCTGACGTCCTGAAAGCCAATGACCGCAAGGTGACGGTCGAGGAAATCCAGCGCAAGGTGTCTGAGCACTATAACATCCGCCTGTCTGACCTCATTGGACCGAAACGTCTGCGCGCCTATGCGCGGCCGCGTCAGGTGGCGATGTATCTGTGCAAAACCATGACCAGCCGATCCTTGCCCGACATCGGCCGCCGCTTTGGCAAGCGCGACCACACCACTGTCATGCACGGCGTGAAACGGATCGAGGAATTGGCCGCAACAGACAGCCAGATCGCCGATGATCTGGAACTCTTGCGTCGCGCGCTCGAAGAATAGCGGCGCGCGCTTGACGGTCTTGTCACACTCAGTGACAGTCATTCATGAAAACGCTTGAGCGGGGCGGAGAAACGGTTAGTTTCTCCCTCCCGACGTTTGCGTCCGCAAAAGAGAAAAAGGGCAAGGGACATGAAACTCAGCATCGAACGCGCCAGCCTGCTTAAGGCCGTGGCACAGGCCCAATCTGTCGTTGAGCGGCGCAACACGATCCCGATCCTGGCCAATGTGTTAATCGAGGCTGAAGGCGACAGCATCCAGTTCCGCGCAACCGATCTGGATATCGAGGTGGTAGATCGTGCCCCCGCTAAAGTGGAACGGGCAGGCGCCACAACCGTGTCCGCTGTCACGCTAAACGAAATTGTTCGCAAGCTGCCCGATGGCGCGCTCGTAACACTGACCGAAGACAGCAACACAGGCCGTTTGACGATCGAGGCGGGCCGCTCGAACTTTTCGCTGGCGACGCTGCCGAAAGAAGATTTCCCGGTCATGGCCTCGTCAGAATACAGCGCCAATTTCTCGGCCGCCGCACCTGTGTTGCGCCGCTTGTTCGATAAGTCGAAATTTGCAATTTCGACCGAAGAGACCCGGTACTATCTGAACGGCGTCTACATGCATATCGCAGATGGCGAAGGCGGCAAGGTGTTGCGCTGTGTGGCGACGGATGGTCACCGGCTGGCGCGCATTGATGCCGATCTGCCTTCGGGGGCGGCTGATATGGCCGGTGTGATCGTGCCGCGCAAGACCGTGGGCGAGTTGCGCAAATTGCTGGACGATGACGATATGCAGATCGCGGTGTCGGTGTCCGAAACCAAAGTGCGGTTTGCAACGCCCGACATCACCTTGACCTCCAAGGTGATCGACGGGACGTTTCCCGACTATACCCGCGTCATTCCAGCCGGAAACACGCGCAAATTGGAAGTGGACGCGTCAGAGTTCGCCAAGGCTGTTGACCGTGTCGCCACCGTCAGCTCTGAACGATCCCGCGCGGTGAAACTGCAGTTGGACGAAGACAAGCTGGTGCTGTCCGTCAACGCACCCGACAGCGGCGCGGCAGAAGAAGAACTGGCCGTCGCTTACGGTGATGAACGGTTGGAAATCGGCTTTAACGCAAAATACCTTCTTGAAATTGCAAGTCAGGTCGATCGCGAGAACGCCGTGTTCATGTTCAATTCTTCCGGCGATCCGACGCTTATGCGTGAGGGCAACGACACCAGCGCCGTCTATGTCGTCATGCCAATGCGCGTGTGACGGGGCGAAGAACAAGCGGCCTCCGGCGGGCATATTTTTATTCAAAAGAAAGGTGCTAGCGGGGCATGAGCGGTCTGTTCCTGTCCCGGCTGACCCTGTCGCATTTTCGCAGCCACAAGCGTGCGGTGCTGGATGTTGATCTGCGCCCGGTCGCGATCTTTGGCCCCAACGGTGCGGGCAAGACCAATCTGATCGAGGCGATATCGCTTCTTTCCCCTGGCCGCGGGATGCGGCGCGCGGGTCTTGCTGACCTGTCCCGCAGGCCCGAGGTATTGGGGTGGAAAATCACCGCTCAGATCAATGGTGCCCGCCACGTACACGAGGTTGAAACAGGGGCAGAGGCCGGGCAGCCGCGAACTGTGCGAATTGATGACAAGGCCGCGTCGCAAGTCGCCCTTGGCAGTATCGCGCGCATCCTGTGGCTTGTGCCCGCCATGGACAGGTTATGGATCGAAGGGGCTGAAGGACGCCGCCGGTTTCTGGATCGCGCCACGCTTTCGTTCCAGCCCAGCCATGCCAGCACTGTTTTGCGCTATGAAAAGGCGATGCGTGAACGTAACCGCCTGCTGAAGGACATGGTACGCGACCCCCATTGGTACACCGCTCTCGAAGCGCAAATGGCCGAAGCGGGGGCAGAGATTCACACCAACCGTTCCGCCACGCTGGGTCACCTCGCGCAAGCACAAGCCGATACCACGACGGCATTCCCGACAGCGGACCTGACCCTCGTGCAGGCGGAAGACGGCGCGCCAACAACGCAAGAGGGACTGTGCCGCGCCTTTGCCGATGGCCGTACGCGTGACATGGCGGCAGGGCGGACCCTCACCGGGCCGCACCGTGCTGATCTTGAGGCGATCTATGCCAACAAAGGCGTGAATGCCCGCGATTGTTCCACGGGCGAGCAAAAGGCACTGCTGATCAGCCTGATCCTTGCCAATGGGCGCGCGCTGGCCTCGGATCATGGCGCGCCACCCATCTTGCTGCTTGATGAGGTTGCAGCCCATCTTGATGCCGACCGCCGCGCAGCACTTTATGATGAAATCTGCGCACTTGGCGCGCAGGCCTGGATGACAGGCACCGGCCCGGAATTGTTTGCGGAACTGGATACGCGGGCGCAATATGCCGAAGTGACTGACACAGACGGCCAATCCACCATAACGCAAAGGACCGCCCCATGACCCCGCAACGTGTATCGCTTATCACACTTGGCGTCGCCGACTTGGCACGGTCGCGCAAATTCTACGGTGATCTGGGCTGGACACCCAAGGATGAGGTTCCGGGACAAGTGGTGTTTTATCAACTGCACGCTTCGGTCCTTGGCCTGTTCGGATTGGCCCCGTTGGCCGCAGATCAGGGCCGTCCGGATGCAAAGCTGGGCACCGGTGCTGTCACCTTGGCGCAGAATTTCCCCGATGAGGCGGGCGTTGACGCCGCCTATGAAAAGGCGCTGTCTGTTGGAGCGATGCCGCTGAAAGCACCGGAAAAAGTGTTCTGGGGTGGCTATTCCGGCTATTACGCTGATCCCGACGGCCACGTTTGGGAAGTGGCGTTCAACCCGTTCTGGGAACTAGATGAGGAGGGCAGGCAGATCCTGCCGGATACGGATGAAGATTGAACGGATCGACGAAATCCACCTAACGCCCGAAGACGAGGCGCGCATTCACACCCTGCTGGTGCGCGCATTTGAAGAGCCGTTCGGCAACCGGTCCTTTCACCAGCAACGCCACCATGTCCGGCTGATTGTGCGCGATGGTGACGCAATCATCGGGCATATGTCGCTATGCTATCGGTCAATCCGCATGGGCGAAGACCTTCTACCGATAATGGGCTTGGCAGAGGTGGCGACAGACCCGGATCATCGCGGCAAGGGCATCGCCAGCGCCCTGATGACGGATGCCATCGCCGAAGCGCGGGGCAGTCAGGCGGTGCATTTCCTGCTGTTTGGTGGTCAGCCGCTTTATGCCGGGCGCGGTTTTCGGTCGGTTCCAAATACGGTCAAACACACAGCGCTTTATGATGCATGGACGGGCGACGTGCAGGTTGATGACCGTGGCCACCTGATGGTAATGGAGCTGCGCGATCAGCCTTGGGATGATACAGCGCCCGTGGACCTTTTGGGCTTTTCCTTCTAAGCCGCGCACATGACGATCACATCCGCCGATATGCTGCTATATGCGGGCGCACTTTTCGTGCTGTTCCTGACCCCCGGTCCGGTCTGGGTGGCTTTGATCGCGCGCACATTGTCGGGCGGGTTCAACGCGGCCTGGCCGCTGGTTCTGGGTGTTGTCGTCGGCGATGTGCTTTGGCCTTTTCTAGCGATCCTTGGGGTTACCTGGCTGGTCAGCGTTTATGCCGATTTCATTCTGGTGTTGAAATGGGTCGCCGTACTGACATTTCTGCTGATGGGCTGGCTGGTCATCCGCCATGCGGACAAGACCATCGCCTCTGATACCCGGCTTACGCGGCCCGGCATGTGGGCAGGGTTCATTGCCGGTTTGGCGGTGATCCTCGGAAATCCCAAGGCGATCCTGTTCTATATGGGTATGTTGCCGGGCTTTTTTGATCTGACGATGCTGACCTGGGCTGACATCGCGGTGATCTGCTTCTTGTCGCTGATTGTGCCGCTGATGGGGAACCTGACGCTGGCGCTGTTCATCGGGCGGGCGCGGGCGCTGCTGACCTCGCCCACAGCGCTTTATCGCACCAATATCGTGTCTGGTAGTTTGCTGATCGGCGTTGCGGTGGTGATCGCGCTGACCTAGTGCGGCTGCGGCGCAAGCCAGGCGTTCAGGTAAGGGCCCAGCCGCTCATCGATGCCCACCACGCGCGATTCCACCGCGCAGAACGATAGTGCGACAGTCTGGACCACAAAGGCCTGAATGCCCTCGGCCATCAGTTGCGGGTCAATGTCGCCGCGTAGCGCCTTGCCATGGAGGGGTACGACCCAGTCGATAAATAGCATGATCTGGTCGATGAAATTCTGCGCGATTGGCCCGATGTTGGCGACTTCCAGTGCGCCGGAATAGCGCATGATCAGGTCAAACGCAGCCCGCTCAGAGGCGAGGACCCGCACCAGCGGATCGAGTGCAGTGACCAAAGTGGCCGCATCGTGCGGCGCAGGTGCCTCTCTCATCGCGGTGATGGCGGCAGTCAGGTCTTCGGCGATCAAGGCCTCCATCAGGGCATCCTTGTCGCGGAAATGGGCAAAGAACGTGCCTTTGGCGACACCTGCGCGGATCACAACCTCTTCCACCCGCATCTGGGCATAGCTGCCGTCGGCCACAATCGCCTTGGCCGCCGCCAAAAGGCGGTTGTGCGTGTCGATTCTGCGTTGTTGCGGTGCGCGGGCCATGCCGTCTTATAGCATTAAAATGACCGTGGTCAAAAATTGTAATTGACCGTGGTCACTTTTTGAGTGCATTAAAGTGACCACGGTCAATTTAAGGAATCACACCATGACACCGCGCAAAATTCTTGTCCTGAACGGGCATCCCGGCGAACGTTCGCTTTCGCAATTGTTCGCCAATACTTACGCGGCCTCCGCCACGGCTGCGGGCCACGACGTACAAACCGTCGACCTTGCCGATCTGGACTTTGATCCGGACTTTGGCGGTGGCGGCTACCACGACCACAAACCGCTTGAACCCGACCTTCAGGACTTCACGGCCAAGCTGCAGTGGGCCGATCACTTCGTGCTCGCGCTGCCGATGTGGTGGGGCTCGATGCCAGCGAAGTTGAAGGGTCTCTTTGACCGCACCTTTCTGCCGGGTGTCACCTTTGACACGCGCAACAAGACCAAGCTGGGCCTTCCCGCGCCCTTGCTGACAGGTCGGACGGCACAGTTGATCGTCACCGCAGACACACCGATGTGGGCGTTGCGGATGCTTTACAGCCGCGCGATGCTGCACATGATGCACGGGCAAATCCTAAAATTCGTTGGCATGAAACCCCGCAAACCGCTGTGGTTTGCGGGCGCGACGGACGCGAAATCCGACCAGATCGACAAGTGGATCGCAGCTGTGAAATTTGCAGCAACTGCAGCCGCTTGACATCGGGCCACACGTCACGTCCGAAACCACAAAATGTGGGGCTTCGGGCGTGACAATCCCCCTGAAAAACCATATATTTAGCGGGTAAAAGAACAGGAATACCCGCATGGCTGACGAGCAGCAGAACAATGCCGAATATGGCGCCGATTCCATCAAAGTTTTGAAGGGGTTAGAGGCGGTACGCAAGCGCCCAGGCATGTACATCGGTGACACCGACGATGGCTCTGGTCTTCACCACATGGTCTACGAGGTCGTCGACAATGGCATTGATGAGGCGCTGGCCGGTCACGCCGACTACGTGAACGTCAAAATTCACGCGGATTCTTCTGTTTCAGTGCGCGACAATGGACGCGGCATTCCGGTGGGCATCCACGAAGAAGAGGGCGTTTCCGCAGCCGAAGTGATCATGACCCAGCTGCATGCGGGCGGTAAATTTGACAGCAACTCTTACAAGGTCTCCGGCGGCCTGCACGGCGTCGGTGTCTCTGTTGTGAACGCGTTGTCTGTCTGGCTCGAACTCAAGGTCTGGCGCGATGGCAAGGTTCACGTCGCAAAATTCGCCCACGGTGACACGACTGACCACCTTGAGGTGATCGGCGACGCAAACGGTGAAACCGGCACAGAGGTGCGGTTCCTCGCCTCCACCGACACCTTCAGCAACCTCGACTACAGCTTTGAAACGCTCGAAAAGCGTCTGCGCGAACTGGCCTTCCTGAATTCCGGCGTGCGCATCATTCTCGAAGACGAACGCCCGGCAGAACCTTTGCGCACAGAGCTTTTTTACGAAGGCGGCGTCAAGGAATTCGTCAAATATATCGACCGGTCCAAAACACCTGTCATGCCCGAACCGATTTATGTGGTTGGCGAAAAAGATGACATCGGGGTCGAGGTCGCGATGTGGTGGAACGACAGCTACAACGAAATGGTGCTGCCGTTTACCAACAACATCCCGCAGCGCGATGGCGGCACGCATATGGCCGGTTTCCGCGGTGCGCTGACCCGGACCATCAATAACTACGCCCAATCCTCTGGCATCGCCAAAAAGGAAAAGGTCAGCTTTACGGGCGATGACGCACGCGAAGGTCTGACCTGCGTGCTGTCGGTCAAAGTGCCTGACCCGAAATTTTCCAGCCAGACCAAGGACAAACTTGTCAGCTCCGAAGTGCGTCCGGCCGTGGAATCGCTTGTGGGCGAAAAACTGGCCGAGTGGTTCGAGGAAAACCCCAATGAGGCCAAACAGATCGTCGGCAAGATTGTAGAGGCTGCTCTCGCCCGTGAAGCCGCCCGCAAAGCGCGCGAGCTGACCCGCCGCAAGAACCCGATGGACGTGAATTTCCTCGCCGGCAAGCTCAAGGATTGTTCCGAAAAAGACCCTTCCAAAACCGAAGTTTTCCTGGTCGAGGGTGATAGCGCCGGTGGCTCTGCCCAGACTGGCCGTGATCGCCAGACCCAGGCGATCCTTCCGCTCAAGGGCAAGATCCTGAACGTTGAACGCGCCCGCTTTGACCGGATGCTGGGGTCTCAGGAAATCGGCAACCTTGTGATGGCGCTGGGCACCGGCATTGGCCGCGACGAATTTAACATCGACAAGCTGCGTTACCACAAGATCGTCATCATGACCGATGCTGACGTGGACGGTGCACATATCCGCACGCTGTTGTTGACGTTCTTTTTCCGCCAGATGCCGGAACTGATCGAGCGCGGGCACCTCTATATCGCGCAGCCGCCTCTGTATAAGGTCAGCCGGGGCCGGTCAGAGGTTTACCTCAAGGATCAGGCCGCGATGGATGACTATCTGATCGAACAGGGGATCGACGGGGCCATGCTGCGGCAGGGCAACGGCGAAGAAATCAGCGGGGCTGATCTGCGCCGCGTTGTGGAAGAGGCGCGCCAGTTGCGCCGCGTGCTTGACGCCTTCCCAACACACTACCCCCGCCACATCCTTGAACAGGCGGCAATCGCTGGGGCTTTCGTGCAGGGCGCTGTAGATGCAGACCTGCAAGGTGTGGCTGACAAGGTCGCCAAACGGCTTGACCTGATCGCGCTGGAATGGGAACGCGGCTGGCAAGGGCGCATCACCCAGGACCACGGTGTACGTCTGGCGCGTATCCTGCGCGGCGTGGAAGAAGTTCGCACACTCGACGGGCCTATGTTGCGGTCAGGTGAGGCGCGGCGCACAGGCAGCTCTACCAAGTCGCTACAGGACGTCTACGACTTGCCCGCCACCTTGGTCCGTAAGGACCGGTCACAGATCATCCACGGGCCGCTGGACCTTCTTCAAGGTATTCTGGAAGAGGGCGAGAAGGGTCTGACCCTGCAACGCTACAAAGGCTTGGGCGAAATGAACCCCGACCAGCTGTGGGAAACCACGCTAGACCCCGATGCGCGCACGCTGCTGCAGGTCAAGGTTGATGACGTAGCCGAGGCTGACGACATCTTCACCAAACTGATGGGCGACGTGGTCGAGCCGCGGCGCGAATTCATCCAAACCAACGCGCTTTCCGTCGAAAATCTGGATTTCTAAGCCATGGCCTCTGCATTCGAAAAACTTGGTGTCGTCAGCTTTCTGATGATGAAGAACCCACAGTTCCGCGAACTTACCTTGGAACAGGTACGTGCGATCACGATCATGCCGCTGCAAAAGAACCTGCTGGTCACGGCCACAGTGCCAGGCAAAAGCGATGCAAGCGTGCCGACCCCTGTGGGCTTTGCTACCTTTGCCAAAGTCGATGACGCATGGGATGCCAAGTTGCGCGATCCCCACTTTGATTTGGCAGA
This sequence comes from Yoonia sp. R2331, assembly GCF_041103235.1. NCBI lineage: Bacteria > Pseudomonadati > Pseudomonadota > Alphaproteobacteria > Rhodobacterales > Paracoccaceae > Cognatiyoonia > Cognatiyoonia denitrificans. The sequence goes on from NZ_JBGCUN010000002.1 coordinate 416,074, forward strand.
AATGACAGATGACGCGTGGGACAGCGGCGGGAACAAATGGCTGGTTGACGCGGTCTCGACGCAGAAGGATCACGGCGCGTTTGTGGAAAAAGCGGCGCGCGCTGTCTTTCCCAAAGGCGGCACACTGCACATCCGTTTGCGTGGCGCTGATGGCAAACACGAGATCGGTAAACGTAAGTTCTAAATGGGCCGCACCCCAGACCAATTCGCAACTGACGTTCGTCTGATTTCAGGTACCCCATAACTTCATGCGGTGTCCGATGTCGTGGGCGGCCTGCTTTCCGCGTTGTTTGGAAATAGCACTTTCACCGTCACCCCGTCCAAGCAGGCACTGCCATTCGCGAACCAGATCGACGCACTTGCGGCCACGGCAGGCATCACCGCTCATGACGACCCCACACGCGCTACCCGTATCGAATTTGACAATGCCCGAATCCACAACCGACGCAGGGCAGATAATCCACTACGGCGCGGTTTTTCAGGTTGCGAATGCGCAGGGCCGGAAACCCCCTTACGAATTGCGCCCGCCCAAGGACAACAGCACCGCGTTCTGACACCGCACGGCGAGCATCGACCGCCATGACCTGTCAGAGATCAACGTGGATCAATACACGGGCGACGTGCTCAAGCGTCACGACTTGGCCGACAAACCCGGCGTTGCACGCAACGGATCCAGCAGGAATTCGCTTTAACAAGCTAAACTCTATGGTTGGCTCAACGCTGCTCAAATAGCCCTTGCCGCGGAATTAAGCTTGGTTCTGTCGTTCAGCGGATTTGTCGCAAGGTGGATGCGCCGCCCCAAAGGCTCACGAGACGCTATTCCAGCGTCTGGGCTGGTTCCAATCGCACCCCCTCTGATCCCTTCCCAAAGGGCGGCACATACGTCGCCTCTCGCCCCCAAATTTTCCGCGCTATGTTCATGCGCCAGACGTGTTAGGCTGTCCCTGCTGGGAAGGGTAACAAGTTTGACGTCAGGTGTCCGTGATGGCGGGAACATCTATCATTTCGACAATCGGTGGCACACCGGCCATCTGGCTTGACCGTCTGGTCGAGGCGGCGGGCGTGCAGGGCCGCATCCTCGCCAAGCTCGACTACCTGAACCCCGGCTTTTCCAAGAAAGATCGCGCCGCCCTTGGCATCATCCGTGCCGCGCGGTCTGGCGGCACCTTGCGACCCGGTCAAGCCGTGGTTGAGATGACAAGCGGCAACATGGGCACTGGACTTGCCATCGTTTGCGCACAGATGGGACATCCGTTCATCGCAGTAATGAGCCGTGGAAACTCGCCCGAACGGGCTCGCATGATGCGCGCGCTTGGGGCAAAGGTGGTACTGGTCGAACAGGTGCCGGGCAGCACGCCCGGCAAAGTCAGCGGCGCCGACCTCGCGCGGGTGGATGCTGTCGCCACGCGGCTGACAGCTGCGCATCAGGCATTCCGCGCCGATCAGTTTGCCCACCCCGGCAACAAAGGCGCACACCAATACGGCACCGCGGAAGAGCTTTGGTCAGACAGCAACCGCAACGTGGACGTCTTTGTCGACTTCGCGGGGTCTGGCGGCACGTTTGCCGGCACGCTTACTGGTTTGCGCAACTTAAATCCGCAGGTGCGTGGATACGTCGTTGAACCATCGGGTGCGGCCGTTCTGGCGGGTGGTGATCTGACCGATCCCGATCACCCTATCCAGGGTGGCGGCTATGGCATGCCGGATCTGACCCAGATGGAAGGCATTGAAATTGATGGGTTTATCGCGGTCACCGGCGAAGAGGCCGCAGAAACCACCCGTGACCTCGCACGGGTAGAAGGCGTGTTTGCAGGCTATTCTGCCGGGGCGAACGTCATGGCGGCGCTGGCGCTTCTGGCAGGACCGGAGACGGGCAAAACTATTGCTGTGATCATCTGCGACAGCGGCCTGAAGTACCTTTCAACAGACCTGTGGTCCTAGGTCTTGATGCTCCGCCGCTTGATCATCTCAACCCCGCTTTCGCCCAGCGGCACGACTGCAAACGGCCCGCCATGGCACATGTCTTCGGGGTCCTGGTTGTTCTGCGGCGGGGCCTTTGCCAAAATCTCGGCCGCGTAGTCCTCAGCATTGTCCTTGGGGCGGTAACCAAGCGAGGCCGCGCCGGAATTGTCGACGCCAGCGCGGTCGTTGTTGGACACACCATAGACAATCATGAAGCCCGTTGTGGGTGACGACACCGACTTTTCGACCAATTGGATCAAGTCCGCGTCTGACAGCCACGACCCAAGCGCGCGGCTGTTCCCGGGTTTTTCCGTCGCAGAGAATATTCGCATGGACACAGTTTCAAGTCCGCGCTTGTCCCAATAAAGACTGGCCAGATCCTCGGTAAAACACTTCGCCAACCCATAGAAGGTGTCAGGCCTGTGTGGGACATCGGTGGTGAGTGTCTTGTGTTTGGAATACATGCCAACCGCATGAATAGAGCTGGAATAAACGATGCGGCGCACGCCATGTTGGTGGGCTGATTCCCAGACGTTGTATGCGCTCAGCAGATTGGAATGCAGGATCTTTTCCCAAGGTGCCTCGTCCGCGATGGATCCGAAATGAACCACCATTTCGGCCCCTTCAAGCAGCGCGTGAACATCTGACATCTCGCCCACATCCGCCTGAACGTAGGTTTCATTGGGGGCCAGATCGCTGATCCCGTCGACGATGTCAGATGACACCAGTGTTTCGCACATGGCCGCAAGCGGGGCGCGACACAACCCGCCCAATCGGCCAGCGGCCCCTGTCAGAACGATTTTCTTGATCATTGTTTATCCTTCCATTCCGGCCTTCACTTGTGCCAACAGCCCGTCGGCTGCTTTGGCCAGCAGCCCCGTATCTGTCGCAACGGCGACAAAGGTGAAACCCTTGTTCAGCAATTCCGTTGCCAACGCCGGGTCCGTCACCAACGTCCCCACCGGCACGCCCTGATTCATCAGCTTTTGCGCCACCGGCATGATCTTGGCCCAGACATCCGCGTGCAAAGGTTGGCCCAGCATTCCCATATCTGCCGCGATGTCCGCAGGGCCAAAGAAAACACCGTCCACGCCGTTTACAGCTGCGATTTGGTCCGCAATCGCCATCGCCGACAATGTCTCGACCTGCAAGATCACGACCGTTTCATCCGCAACCCGTGCGCCATAGTCGCTATAGCGCCCCCACTGACTGCCACGCATTGCCCCGGCCACGCCGCGCACACCTTCGGGTGGGTAACGCGTTGCCGCCACGGCAGCTTCGGCCTCTGTCACGGTCTGAACCATCGGGAACAGCAGCCCCGGCGCACCGATATCCAGCAAGCGCTTAACCACTACCGTGTCGTTCCACGGGGGGCGCACGATGGCGCTGGTATGCGGTGCAATCGCCTGTAGCTGGGTCATTGCCGTCATCACGTCGCCAGGGCTGTGTTCCATATCAACGCACAGCCAATCGTAACCAGCGCCGGCCACGATCTCTGCGATCATTGGGCTGGCAGTCGACACCCACAGCCCGACCTGCTTCTTCTTGGCTTTCAACGCGGCCTTGAAAGCATTGGTTGGCATCTTCATATCACGGCCTTTTCGTCAAACGGTTCACCTTTGGCGATACGTTCAAAGGAAAACGGCGTGAGGTCCAGCGTTTGATAGGCCCCGGTCGCGATTATCTCGGCCACGCCGCGCCCCATCGCGGGCGATTGCTGAAACCCATGCCCGGAAAAGCCATTCACGAAGACGAAGTTCGTGACTTCGGGATGGGGACCAATGATCGCGTTTTGGTCGAATGTGTTATAGGCATAGTGCCCCGCCCAACTTTGCCGCAACTTGATCCGCTCAAAGCTCGGAACGCGATGCGCCAGCACAGGCCAGACCTTTTCTTCCCAGATCGAATGGTCCTGCACGAAGTCGTCGTAATCCACGGCCGGGTCTTCATCTGGCGGACAGCCTGCAAGGTAATAGGCCCCGTCAGTCCGCATATGCACACCAGAGGGATCAATCGTCAGTGGCAGGTCCCGATCCAACGGTTCTGCCGCCTCAAAAATAAAGGTGTAGCGTTTGCGCGGTTCCACAGGAATTTCGATTCCGGCCATACGAGATATCAAAACAGCACGTGGACCGCTGCAATTCACCACCGTGCCGCAGGCGATCACCTCACCGCTGTCCAGCGTCACACTGGCAATCTTGTCGCCTTGCCGGTCCATCGCCACGACCGAATTATGGATGTATTCCACACCGCGTTCCCGCGCTGACCGCTTCCACCAATCAAATAGCGTGTTCCCGTCAAAATAGCCCTCGTCGATCAGGTTGTGATTGCCTGCAATGATGTCGTCCAGGTTGTAGAACGGATAGGCCGCTTTGATTTCGTCCGCGCTCATATGCTTGGTGCCAGCGCCATTCGCTTCTTGAATGGCTTGCCCCTCGCGCAGGGTTTGCGCAAACGCGTCGTTGTCGGCCAGATACAAATAACCGTAGTTTTGCAGCACCACGTCCGGCACCCGGTCGTCGCCGCCCATATAACTGCGGAAGTTCTTGACGAAGTCGGCAGCGAACTGACTGATGGAAATGTTCAAAGGGCGCGAAAACTGCTGCCTCATGCAGGAATTTGTGTGCGCAGTTGATGTCCACTCATACGTCGGGTCGCGCTCCACAACCAGAACCGAGCCATTAAAATCCGCATTCTCTGACAGCCACCACGCAACAGAAGAGCCATACATGGCCCCGCCCACAATCACGACGTCATAGCTTTTTTGCTGTGGTGCCTGCATAATCTTCTCCTTCAGACCGACCGCGTGATACCACCATCCACGCGCAGGTTTTGCCCGGTGATGTAGCCTGCGCTGTCGGACGCCAGAAAGGTAACAACCGACCCGATTTCCTCTTTTGATTTTCCGTAACGACCCATTGGGACGCGGGCACGAAATTCTTCTTTTTCAGGAAGACTGTCGATGAACCCCGGCAACACATTGTTCATTCGGATGTTCTCGGCGGCGTATTTGTCCGCGAAGAGCTTGGTGAACGCGGCCAGACCCGCGCGAAACACGCCACTTGTTGGGAACACCGGATCGGGTTCAAACGCGGCGAAAGTGCTGATGTTCACAATCGCGCCGCCGCCCTGTGTCTGCATGATCGGTGTCACAAGCCGGGTCGGACGGACCACGTTCATGAAATAGACATCCATGCCGGTGTGCCAATCCTCATCCGTCAATTCCAGTACCGGCGCGCGCGGGCCGTGACCTGCGCTGTTGACCAGTACATCAATTCGGCCCCAGTGATTCATCGCAGCATCGACCAGTTTTTGCAGATCGTCGGTCGATTGGTTCGACCCGGTGACACCAACACCCCCTAATTCCTTTGCCAAGGCTTCGCCCTTGCCGGACGACGACAAGATGGCAACTTTGTAACCTGCCTCGGCCAGCGCCCGCGCGCTATCCGCACCCATGCCGCTGCCGCCTGCCGTGATCATTGCAACCTTCATGACCATTCCCCCTTTGTAACGTGATCCATGATTGCCAAGACCTCGGCCGTTTCCATACCGTATTCCGTCTGCGCCGCCTCGGGCGTCACGTAGCCCCGCACAAGATCGCGCCGCACCAGCGCCGGGTCACGATCGGCGACCGCGCCGTAGCCTGCACCGCCGGGAAAGGCGAGCATCACGCGCGCGCCGTGTGGCACGAACTGCTTGCCCTTGCCGCGCATCGCGGCACCGTCGCTCCGGGCAATTGTGGTCGGCGCGCCCTCGACACCACCCTGACGGCCCCGCGCCGGGAAATCTACGCGGTCAAACATCGCTTGAAAGTCAAACTCATGACCCTCCTGCGCGCCGACTTCCATGAACTGCCCAAGCCCCCCGCGATACTGCCCCGCACCGCCGGAATCAGGCCGCAGCTCCTTGCGCCAGATGATGACCGGGCCCGCGTGTTCCGTGGCTTCAATCGGCATCGTCATCACGCCTGACGGAAACGCTGTCGCGCTCATCCCGTCCAGGCTCGGCCGCGCGCCTGATCCTCCGGAATTGAAGGTCAGCACCTCGGACCGCACCGCATCTGGCGCGGCCACACCATCGGTGCGGGGCCGCAATGACACCTGAAAATTGCACAGCGTCCCGGCCCCTTCGGCAGGCACGACGCCGGGCAGGATCTTATCAAGAGCATCATAAACCGTATCCGGCACCATGTGCCCAATCACATGCCGCAAAGCCACCGGGGCAGGGTGCACCGCATTCAGGATTGACCCCTCTGGCGCAGAAATCTCAAACGGTGCGAGAGAGGCGGCATTGTTCGGGATCTCAGGTGCAATCGCGCATTTCAGCGCATAACAGGCGTAGGCCTTGGTATAGACCAGCGGCACATTGATACCCTTCTTGTCGACAGGGCTTGTGCCATCAAACGTGCAAACAACGCGGTCGTCTTCCAGTGATAGTTGCACGACCAAATTTATCGGCGCGTCAAATCCGTCAATCCGCATCGCGCCTTCGGCCTGCGCGCGAGGCAGGGCATTGATCCGCTCAATTGTGGCGCGGCGGGAATTCTCAAGGATGAACCCGCCGATCCCTTCCAGATCGTCCAGCGCAAATTCTTCCATCATCTCGACCAGCCGCCGATGACCGATCTCGTTGCAGGTCGCCAACGCATAGATATCGCCTACCAACTGATCCGGCTCGCGCACGTTGCCGCGAATGATGCGGATCAGGGTCTCATCCACCGCGCCGCGATCCATCAGCCGCATGATCGGCAGATAAAGCCCTTCTTCGTAGACGCTCGCCGCATCCGCGCCAAAGCCGCGACCGCCAATGTCGACGATATGCGCAGTACAGGCGAAAAACCCGACTATCGCGCCTTTATAGAAGGATGGTGTGACGACCGTGATATCGTGCAGATGTCCGGTGCCTTCCCACGGATCATTGGTGATATAGACGTCACCCTCGGCCATTGTGTCCGCGCCGATCCGGCGGATGAAATGCGCCACCGCATCGGCCATCGCGTTCACGTGCCCAGGCGTGCCGGTGACTGCCTGCGCCAGCATCTGCCCGCGCACGTCGTAGACACCCGCAGACAGATCGCCTGCCTCGCGCACGGATGTTGAAAAGGCCGTGCGCACCAAGGCCTGCGCCTGTTCTTCAACAATGGAAATCAAGCGGTTCCACATCACCTGGTTTGCAACGGTGCTCATGCCTGACCCTCCCTTTCGGTGACCTCGATCGTGCCGTCTGGCCATCCCTTTGCAACCCGACTTGCCGGCACCACAATCGTCGTTTCATCCTCAGTCACGACTGCGGGGCCATCAACGGCGGCCCCGGCAAGGTCGCCGCGTGCGACAACCTGCGCCTGCGCGGTCGTGCCCAACGCGGGATCAAACAGCTTACGTGTACCGCTGACCTTTGCCGCCCCGGCAGCACCCATCGCGCCAACCTTGGGCACTTCGAGCTTGGGGGTCGCCGCATTCACGGCCCAAACGGTGATTTCCACGTCCAACCCCGCAACGGGCCGTCCAAATAGCGCTGTGTAGTCCGCCTCGAACAACTGCTGAAACGTCACCGCATCCGGGGCGCGCGCTTGCGCTTCGGTCAAGTCAATCGGGATCTCCCAGCCTTGCCCGGTGTAGCGCATGTAGGCCTTGTATTCACGCCCGATGTGGGCGTCTGCGTCACATGACCGGACAAAGGCTGTCGCCTCTTCGGCCAGTTCTGCAAGCAACGCCTCGACCCGTCCCGGATCGAAATCCGACAGTTTCATATAAACACTGCGGTTCGCCTCAAAGCTGAACGGCGCGCGCAGGAACCCGATGGCCGACCCGACACCTGCCCCCTCTGGCACCAACAACCGCTGCACACCCAGCTTCTCGCATAACCGCCCCGCATGAAGCGGGGCCGCGCCGCCAAAGGCAATCATCGTGTAGTCCGCCAAATCCTCGCCGTTCTCGACCGCATGGACACGCGCGGCGTTGGCCATATTCTCGTCCACAACCTCGGCCAGCCCAAACGCCGCCTCGGTCGCGTCCATATCCAGTGTGTCGCCGATCACCGCGTCCAAAGCGGTCCCCGATGCGTCTGCGTCCAAAGTGATTGACCCGCCTGCAAAGCTATCGGGGTCGAGCTTGCCCAGCACCAGATCCGCATCGGTGACCGCTGGTTTCGCGCCGCCCCGTCCATAGCACGCGGGTCCCGGTTCGGACCCGGCACTTTCCGGACCGACACGGATTTGCCGCATCGCATCCACATGTGCCAGCGATCCACCGCCTGCGCCAATCTCGACCATATCAATCACCGGGATCGAGATTGGCATCCCCGATCCCTTTTTGAACCGATAGGTCCGCGCGACTTCAAACACGCGTGCCGTCTTGGGCTGCTGGTCGCGGATCAGGCAAATCTTGGCCGTGGTCCCGCCCATGTCGAATGACAGCACCTTGTCCAAACCGAACCGCTGCGCCAGCGTTGCGGCAAAAACCGCCCCGCCCGCCGGGCCGCTTTCGACCAAGCGCACCGGGAATTCGGCGGCGGATTCTATCGAAATGATCCCGCCACCCGAATGCATCAGAAAGATGGGGCAGCCTGCGCCAACCTCGGCCAACCGTCCCTTCAGCCGGCCTAGATAGGACTTCATCAGCGGCTTGATATAGGCATTTGCGCAGACCGTGTTGAACCGTTCGTATTCGCGCATCTGGGGGCTGACTTCCGATGACAGCGACACCATCACTTCCGGCAGTTTTTCGGCCAGAACTTCGCGGACCATCTGTTCATGCGCGTCGTTAAGATAGGAATGAATAAGCCCCACCGCGACGCTTTCGTAGCCCGCGCGCGCGATCTGATCGACAACCGCCTCAATGCCAGCGCGGTCCATCGGCACCAGTTCCTGCCCTTTGGCATCAATCCGGCCTGCAACCGTGAAACGCGATTGCCTCGGCAACAGCGGTTCCGGCAGTGTAAGGTTCAGATCGTATTGTTCAAACCGGCTTTCGGTGCGCATCTCGATCACATCACGAAACCCTTCGGTCGTGATCAGCGCCGTTTTCGCCCCGCGCCGCTCGATCAGCGCGTTGGTCGCCAGCGTTGTACCGTGAATGATCTGGCTGATCTGATCCGCCGCAATCCCCGCCTTGCCGCAGACCTGTTGCAACCCGTCGATGATCGCGTTCTCAGGTGCGGCATACGTCGTCAGCACCTTGGTCGAGGTCAGACCGTCCGGCCCCTCCAACACCACATCCGTAAATGTGCCGCCAATATCAACGCCCAAACGATAGGTCATCACGTGCTCCCTTGGTTGATGGCAAGGTAATCGCCGGTGGCTATCGCGTCGAATTATTTGATTTAATGATTACGATCAGGAAAAATGATTGGCTGTGTCCAACGCAATTGCAGCAGACTGCGCCACTGCGGCCTGGGTGCGTTCGGCATCGTAGCGGGCGAAAAACCGCAACGGTTCTGGCGCCCAACCATAGTCGATCTGGACCAACTTGCCCGCCGCCAGCGCCCCGCGCGCCATCGCTTCTGGCACCACGGTCACGCCGCGCCCGTCCATTGCCATCAGCAGTCCTGTGGCCAGATTGCTGGACGGCACCAACCTGACGGCAGCACCACCTTGCGCCGCAAAATGCGCCGCGATCTGCTGGAACAGGATCGTGTCGCGCCCATGGGTCAGCACCGGCTGACCTGCCACCTCTGTCACGCCGGGGGCAGCCACCCAAACCATCGGATAAGTGCCCAGCGCGACCTCTCCAGACATCGCGCGTTGAAATGGTGCATTCTGAAGGGCCAGATCAATCGCCCGTTCCGCCAGCCGCTTTTCAAGCGCAGCAGAGAAATCCACAGTCAGTTCTACATCCATCTTGGGAAAGGCATCAGCCAACCGCACCAAAAACGCCCGCAGCCAGGTTTCGGCAACCATTTCGGTCACGCCCAGCCGCAGCACGCCATCGTATAGCCCCGCCTCGCCGCTTTCGACCACCAGCGCATCCATCGCCGCCAGCACATCGCGCGCTCGCTTCAGCATCCGCGCGCCCAAGGGCGTGACCTGCATCGTATCGCGGTCCAGCAGCCGACCGCCCAGCAAGCCCTCAAGCTTGGCAATCCGGCCAGAGATATTGGGCTGCGTCGTTGCCAACCGTTCGGCGGCCTTGTTGAAACTGCGCAGGTCCGCGACCCAGACAAACGCCTCAAGCTGTTTCAGCGTGATGTTCACGCGACGGTGACGCCCGCGTCCGCCATCCCTTTCAGCGCAGCCGCAAGCGAGCCATCAAAATCAATCGCCCGCGTCAGATCGCGCCGCACCGTGACGTCGAACCCCAGCTTGGCCGCATCCTCAGCCGAATAATTCACGCAGAAATCCAGCGCGAGGCCAACCATCGTCAGCCGCGAAATCCCACGTGTGCGCAGATACCCTTCCAGCCCCGTCGGGGTAGAGTGGTCATTCTCGAAAAATGCCGAATAGCTATCAATCGCGGGGTTGAACCCCTTGCGAATGATCAGATCACCATCGGTACGCAGGCCCGCGTGAAACGCGGCACCTGTTGTCCCTTGGATGCAATGATCCGGCCACAACACCTGCGGCCCGTACGGCATCTCGGTGACGCTCATAGGTGCTGCACCCGGATGTGACGACGCAAATGACGAATGCCCCGCCGGGTGCCAATCCTGCGTCAGGATCACACTGTCGAAATCTGCCATCAGGGCATTGATCCCATCGACAATTTCGTCGCCGCCCGCCACGGCGAGCGCACCGCCGGGGCAAAAGTCATTCTGGACATCAATCACGATCAAAGCGTCAGACATGGCATTCTCCTTTGGGTCTAGGGTTAGGCGCTTGCCATGAAGTCCGCAACCTCTGCCCGCGACCGCAAATGATGCACGGTCAGATGCGGATGCTCTGCCACCATGCGCGCGATCCTGTTGCGCTGGCTGACCCGTGTCTGGAAAATCCAGACAAAGAACTCCCAAGTGTGCGCCCCAACCGTTTCAACGCAGCCCTCGGCCATATCCGGGCGCCGTTGTCCGTAGGATTGCCATAACCGCTTGACGACCCGCCAAAACCGCAGCCCGACAGGCAAATCCAGCCAGATCAGCGTATCCGCCCGCGTTGCACGGGTGTCATAGGTCGATGACATGCCACCCTCAAACACCCAGGCCTCTTGCGCTTCAACCGCATGGGCCATCGCGTGCTTTTCCGTCATCGGGCGCGGCTCCCAGTTGGGCAGATGGTGGATGTGATCCATATGATGCACCGGCAGCCCGGTTTGCGCACCCAGCCAGCGCGCCAAAGTGCTCTTGCCTGATCCCGGCCCGCCCACGATCATGACCCGTTTCATCTGAACCTCCGCTTGTCAGATCGACCGCGATATCTTATTGCCGCCCTCCCGCAAAGAGGAATCGCGACAATGGCACGGCTTGGCATCGACTTTGGCACCTCGAACACCGCCGCAGGCGTGATGGCGGGCGACCGTCCCTTTCTGATCCCGGTTGAAGGAGGTGAGACCACCCTGCCGACATCCGTGTTTTTTGACCCCGACCGCAAGATCACGCTGTTTGGCAACGCGGCCAACCGCGCCTTGATCGACGGGCGCGAGGGGCGATTCATGCGCGCATTGAAATCTGTGCTTGGTACATCGCTGATGCATGAAAAGCGCGTCATCGCCCACGAACGCCTGACCCTGATCGAGGTCGTCGCCCGCTTCCTCGCCATGCTGCGCGAACGGGCCGAGGCGACAACCGGTCAGACATACGACACGGCACTTTCAGGCCGCCCCGTGCAATTCCATTCCACCGACGCTGCGCGCAATGCCCGGGCAGAGGATGACCTGCGCGCCGCCTATATGGCCGCGGGTTACAAGGACGTGGACTTTATGTTCGAGCCTGAGGCGGCAGCCTTGACCGCCGGCCCGTTAGAGGCTGGAACCTACGGCCTGATCGTCGACATCGGCGGGGGCACCTCGGATTTTTCCGTCTTCGCGCAAGACCCCGCGACCCGCATCGTCGCCAGTCACGGCGTCCGCATCGGCGGCACCGATTTTGACCGTACACTTAGCTTGGCGCACGTCATGCCGCTTTTGGGGCGAGGTACCGCGATCCGCAACGAAATGGGCCCCGGCAGTCACACCGCGCCCAATGCGATCTACAATGACCTCGCCACGTGGGAAAAGATCGCGTTTCTCTATTCCCCTGACAACCTGCGTCTTGCCAAACGCTATGCCAAGCTGGGCGTTGACCCGGTACTGTTCCAGCGCCTTGCCACGGTCATCGAAGAAGAAACCGGCCACGACCTCGCCTTTGCCACCGAACGCGCCAAGATTGCGGCCAATGCCGAACCCACCGCGCAGATTGATCTGCGCATCATCGAACGCGGGCTATCGGCCCCGCTGACGTCTGACGCCATGTCTGATGCGCTGTCCGATTACGCCGCCCAGATTGCCGCCGCCGCGTCCGAGACTTTGACCCGCGCCAACGTCGCGCCGCGCCAAATCAACCAGATCGTCTTTGTTGGTGGCTCCAGTTTGATGGGGGTCGTCGCTTCAGCCCTCACGACGCTTTTGCCGGCTGCTGCGCCCCAACAAGCCGCTGCCTTTACGGCTGTGGCTGACGGCCTCGCGATGGCTTCGGCGCGTTAAGACCTTTTCGGCGACCTTCGGCAACCTCTGATAGCCAAGTTGGTCCGCTTGGCCGGTCAAACCGGTTTTGTGTCAGAAGACGGTGACGGTGGCCCGATATATGCTCCGTCATTTTCAAGCACCAACCGCCCCACGATCTCAACCGGCTTATTGCGCTCTGAGCGATCACCAGAGGCCGCAGCGGCCCCCATTTCGCCAATCCCAGAGATTTGCACAAGCCTGCTGACCAGGTCGGATCCGCCCATCACAACAAGCGTTGTCACGACGATATCAATGCTCGCATCGACGTTGTTGCCTGACAAACGTGTCAAGATCCGCAGATCGTCAAACCAGAAAACAGCCGAACAGGCGATCACGCCCACGATCACGGTATAGGCGATCAGATAGCGGTTTCGCATCTTGTACTTCTCAACCCGGTTCGAGATGATTTCAGGGTCGCGAAAGTACCGTTGCCATCGCGGAACGAATGCCAGAACAAACATGATGGCCTTCGTCAGGCGGTCGGCGGAAAACGCTAAAATCATGATCAGAACAAGGGCGCTTGTGGCGTTCATCTGTCTGTCTCCTTTTTGGTCTATGGCCTGCGAACAAAGGTCTTCTCTGTTGGCCGACTGGAATCCGCGCGGCAACTGCTCCCGATCTCCAAACCAGCGCGATAGAAGACCCGCAGCCGGTCGGCAGGTTCATTAAATGTCGTCACGTCCAGATCGACGGTGCGCGAAAACAGGCCGCATCGGTCAATGGTGTCTTCCTCCATCCAAACCAGATCAATCAAACCAGAAAACGCGGTCTCGCTGTCTGCCCGCACCTCAAAAAATGCGCTCCCGTCCACAAAGTTGGCCCGAAGGGTGCGGCCAACGTGATAAACCTCAATCACTTCGGACCGGTCAGCACGATTGACCCATTGCCCCGACAGGTTCGGCTCGACGCTTGCCGCAACAAAGACGCCAACCGCCACGGCAGCAGTGCCCAGGTACCTTGGCCTGCGACGAAACCGCTTCCAAAGCGAACGCGGGAAGGGGCCATTTAGCTCGATGGATGCAAACACGGGAAACACCTCGTGTCATGACATGGTGCGTTAAAATGGTTTCTCAGAATAGCCCGGATTCTAGCCGATTTTCGGCAATCGGTCCAGCTTGGCCACGCTGCCCTGCTTTTCATCAGGCTCTTGGCTTGAGGTTCCTCAGGTGCCCTGCAGCACCTTGGCGAACCACATGCGTTGCGCTTTCGGGCCGCCATTGATCACCCGCTTGCACCGCGTTCCGCACAGGCGTATCTGGCAAATATGTACACCATTGCTGCGCTCTATCACTTCACCCGGTTTGAAGACCCGGCCGCCATTCGGCCGGGCCTGATCGAGGCCTGCGCGACACATGGCATCTCCGGCACCCTGTTGCTGGCGGGCGAAGGGATCAACGGGACAATTGCAGGTAGCCGCGCCGGGATTGACGCCATCCTGGGCTACATCCGTGCGCTTCCGGGATGTGCTGCGCTGGAACACAAGGAAAGCCAGTCCGACACGCCACCCTTTCACCGCATGAAAGTGCGGCTGAAGAAAGAGATCGTGACGATGGGCCAGCCGCAGGTCAAGCCGGCGGACGGTACCGGCCACTACGTTGACCCCGCTGACTGGAACGAACTGATCCAGTCCCCCGATGTGGCCGTGATCGACACCCGCAACGATTACGAAGTGGCCATCGGCACCTTCGACGGCGCGGTCGATCCGCACACCAAAAGCTTTGGCGAGTTTCCCGCATGGTGGGAAGAAAACAAAGACCGGTTTCACAACAAGAAGATCGCCATGTTCTGCACCGGCGGTATCCGCTGCGAGAAATCCACGAACTTCCTCAAGGGCCAAGGCGTGGACGAGGTCTATCACCTCAAAGGCGGCATCCTGAAATACCTCGAAGAGGTGCCGGAGGATGACAGCACCTGGCAGGGGGAGTGCTTTGTCTTTGATGCCCGCGTCTCTGTCGGACATGGGTTAGAGGTCGGTCCGCACCTCCTGTGTTACGCCTGTCGCCGCCCGATCCTGCCCGCAGACCGCGACCGGCCAGAATACGAACATGGCGTCGCTTGTCATCACTGCGCCGCTGAAACCACGGACGCGGACAAGGCCCGTTTCCGCGAGCGGCAGAAACAGATCGCGCTGTCCGCCGCGCGTGGTGAACGCCACATCGGCGGCCTTTGATGCGCCACGCTGCCATGCCCGCTGGCCTTGCGCTGCTGATCGGGTTGGCGTCAGGCATCACCGGATTTCTGATCGGTATGCCGCTGCCGTGGATGCTCGGTTCTATGCTAGGGGTCACCATCGCCGCATTGGCGCATCTGCCCATTGCTGGGCCAGAGCCGCTGCGCCCTGTCGTGGTCCCGGTCATTGGGGTGATGCTCGGATCGTCGATCACCGCTGAGACGCTGCAACAGCTGGGGCAATGGTCGACCACAATACTGATCCTGCCGCTGGCCCTGATCGGGGCTGCTGGCGCATCCTTTGCCGTCTATCGCCGCATTGGCGGCTATGACCCCGTCACAGCCTTCTATTGCGCGATGCCCGGCGGCCTGAACGAGATGTTGCTGATGGGCGCTGCTGAAGGCGGGGATGAACGCCGCATCGCACTGGCCCATGCCGCGCGTGTGTTGATGGTGATCTTCCTCGTGGCGCTGTTTTTCGGTGTCTTCATGGGCGCGCGCACTGGTGTGGGCGGGCCAAGTTGGACGGCGCTGACGGATCTCACTGTAGTCGACTATCTGATCCTCGCGGCCTGCGCCGCTTTGGGCGTACCGTTGGCGAAACAGCTGCGCCTGCCCGCAGCCCCTGTGTTTGGCCCGCTGATCCTGTCGGGCGCTACCCATGTGTTAGGCTGGGTCACCGTGGCCCCGCCCACGCTGGTGATCGTCGTCGCACAGATCGTCGTTGGCACGATCATTGGCACCCGGTTTATCGGCGCGACGCTGCGCGAACTGGGCCGCGATCTGGCGCTCGCCTGCCTTGCCACGCTGCTGATGCTGATCGCGGCCCTGGCTGTGGCGGTCCTGCTGACTGTGCTGATCACGGTGCCGTTGTCGCAGGCTTTTCTGGCCTATGCACCGGGCGGCTTGACCGAAATGGCGCTGCTGACACTCGCGATTGATCAGGACGTGGCCTTTGTGTCAGTCACACATATCGTGCGGATCGCGCTGGTCATCGCCATCGCACCGGCGGTCTTTAACCTGCTCCGCAAACGCCTGTTGCGCTGACGCTTGCACCGATTTGCGCAACGCCCTAGCCTAAGCAAAATTCACCGCCCGAGGCTGCCATGTTCGATCGTATCCTGTCCCTGTTTTCGCCCACACCACATGTCACCGAACTCCCGCCAGAGGACGCGCGACATGCGCTGGGCGCACTGCTGGTGCGCACCGCCAAGGCCGATCACGCCTATCTTTTCGAAGAGGTGGAAGAGATCGACCATGTGTTGGCCGATCTTTACGATCTGAACCCGGTTGAGGCGGCGATGATGCGCGCGGCCTGCGAAAAGCTCGAGCACGAGATGCCGACCACCGAAAACCTCGCCCAAATCCTGCACGACGCCATTTCCCAACAGGAAAGAGAGGCGGTCGTGGCCGCGCTTTGGCGCATTGTCTTTGCCGACGGCATCGAGGAAAAGGAAGAAGACGCAATCCTGCATCAGGTGGAACAGGCGCTTGGCGTCTCACCCGATGTCAGCAAGGCGCTGCATGACAAGGCGCAATCCGCCGCCGGGCACTGAATGTCGCATCTGACGTTTCTGCAAGACCTCTCGCCGGAGGATCGCGCAAGGCTGACCGCACTGACCAACCGCGCGGGGCTGATCCATCTTGCGTGGCACAGCACTTTGATCCTTGTGCCGGCCGTGCTGATCGCTGCGGGTGTGCCGGGCTGGCCTCTTTTATTGATGCCGCTGGGCTTGTTTCTGGTGTTCCTGTTCCACCTGCTGCACGAAGCGACCCATGAAACCGTCTTTGCAGCCAAAGCGTTGAACATATGGGTGGCGCGGGTTGCGGGGTTCATCTTGTTGATCCCGCCCGCGTGGTTCCGCTACTTTCACTTTGCGCACCACAAACACACCCACGACCCCGATCAAGATCCTGAACTAGCGACCCCCAAACCGCGCACATGGGGCAGCTACATTTGGTATCTGACGGGCGCACCTCTTTGGAGGTCTGTCGCCGTGACGCTTTGGACAAATGCCACCGGCGGCTGTGATGATGCGTTTGTCCCAACCCGCCAACGCAACCGCATCACGGCAGAGGCGCGCTGGATGCTCCTCGTCTACGCGCTGCTTGGCGGGGCCTCAATTGCGCTGGGCTCGGCGTTGCTCTTCTGGGTCTGGATTCTGCCGATGCTGATCGGCCAGCCGTTCCTGCGGGCCTATCTGATGGCCGAACACACCGATTGCCCAAACGTCCCTGACATGTTCAGCAACACCCGCACGATCTTTGCCAATCGTGCTGTCCGCTGGCTGGCATGGAACATGCCTTACCACGCCGAACATCACGCGTTTCCGACGGTCCCCTTTCACCAGCTCCCCGCATTGCACGACATGGCGCGGACGCATCTGCGCGAAACCGAAACCAGCTATACCGCTTTTCACGCGGGCTTTTCCGGGCGCCTAACGCCCGCGCCCGGCGGCCAGGGCTGATCCAACACCAGCGGCAATGATCACGACCAGCCCAACCAGCGTCCAGCGGTCCGGCCAGTCACCAAAGACAAGCAAACCCAACACCATCGCGGCAATCAACTGGCTATAGATCAACGGTGCGATCACGCCTGCGGGCGTTGTCCGATTGACCTGCACCAGCAACAGGTTCCCAATCGCAGACCCTAGCGCACTGATCGTCAAGAGCCCCATTGCGACCGCACTGAACGCCCCCGCGCCACCAACCGCAAACGGGGCCAGCAACACCGTGCCGATGGCAAGCTGGGACAACAATAAGAATCGCGGTCGGAACCCCGGTGCCAGCCAGCGTGTTGTGACCAGATAGCCGCCATGCAGGCACCCGGCCAAAACGGCAAAGCCCATGCCGACACTCACCCCAAATCCGGGACGCACCACGATCAGCACACCCGCGAAACTCACTGCCAGCAGCCCCGCACGCAGCACGGTCACCCGCTCTTTCAGGATCAGCGCCGACAGGACAAAGGCCACCACCGGCCCAATGAAAAACCCCGCAAAAGCGTTGGCCATCGGCTCTGTCTTCAGCGCGGTCAAAATGCACGCGATCCCGCCCGCAATCAGCGCGGCCCGCAGGATCAGCCGCCAGTCCAGCATCAACCGCCACTCGTGTCGTTGCATCCCACTCAGTGGTGCCAACACGATCACCGCCAGCGCAAACCTTGCCCAGGCCACAAAAAACGGCGCAAACCCCATGCCGCCCAAAACTTTCCCTGCCGCGTCCCCGCCAACAATCAGGAACATCGCGGTCACGACGGAAAGGATGACGATGGGCATGGCGCGTCCGCTCTGGCTGGTTCGCGCCATCAGTGCGGCACTTGTGACCAATGTGCAATCGCATCCTGTGGGTATCCGGGCCACACATCTGCCGCGCCCCGCGCTTGCAAACCCCGCCACCCCTTGCTCTAACCGCCACCAAGCCAACGGAGGACCAGAATGGTCGACATCGCCACCCGCGTCTGGAACCACAAATGGAAGATCGACCCGATCGTCCGTTCCCTGATCGACACCGATTTCTACAAACTGCTGATGTGCCAATCGGTGTTCCGCAACAAACCCGACACGGCTGTCACCTTCTCCCTCATCAACCGCGCCACCCATATCCCGCTCGCCACCCTCATCGACGAAGGCGAGCTGCGCGAGCAACTCGACCACATCCGCTCCCTCTCGCTCCGCCGCGGCGAAAGCACATGGATGCGCGGCAACACCTTCTACGGCAAACGCCAGATGTTCTCGCCCGAATTCATGGACTGGTTTGAAAACCTCCGCCTGCCGCCCTACCACCTTGAACGCGTTGGTGACCAATACGAACTCACCTTCGAAGGATCATGGCCCGAGGTCATGCTTTGGGAAATCCCCGCTCTCGCTGTGCTGATGGAACTGCGCGGCCGCGCCGTCCTCGGCGCAATGGGCCGGTTTGAACTGCAGGTCCTCTACGCCCGCGCCATGACCAAACTCTGGGAAAAGGTCGAACAACTGCAAACCATCCCCGACCTGCGCATCGCGGACTTCGGCACCCGCCGCCGCCACTCCTTCCTCTGGCAGGACTGGTGCGTGCAGGCCATGTCCGAAGGTCTGGGCAGCGCCTTCGCGGGCACCTCCAACTGCCTGATCGCCAAGAACCGCGACATGGAGGCGATTGGAACCAACGCTCACGAACTCCCCATGGTCTACGCCGCGCTTGCGCAGGACGACACGGCCCTGGCACAGGCTCCCTATGACGTGCTGTCCGACTGGCAGGCCGAACACGACGGCAACCTGCGCATCATCCTGCCCGACACCTACGGCACACCGGGGTTCTTGGAGCGTGCGCCGGATTGGCTCGCCGGCTGGACCGGCATCCGCATCGATTCAGGTGACCCCGCCGCCGGTGCCGAAGCCGCAATCGCGTGGTGGACATCCCGCGGCGAAGACCCCCGCCAAAAGCTCGTCATCTTCTCCGACGGCTTGGACGTCGACAAAATCCTGTCCCTGCACGCGCAATTCGTCGGCCGAGTCCGCGTTTCCTTCGGCTGGGGCACCATGCTGACCAACGACTTCAAGGGTCTGACAGATGGCGACAGCCTCGCCCCCTTCTCACTGGTCTGCAAAGCCGTCTCGGCCAATGGCAACGCGACGGTCAAGCTGAGCGACAACTCGAATAAAGCGATGGGGCCACTTGACGAGATCACTCGTTACAAGCGAGTGTTCGGTGTCGGTGATCAGGCCGAATTTGAAATCTTGGTTTGACAATCGCATTGGGCAACAACAAAGAGAACAATGGATCAAATTGAAAACGAAAAACTCGACGAGAGCATTAGACATATTCTCTCTGGAAACGCAGTATGCTTTGTTGGGGCCGGATTTTCAATAGGAGGTGAGAACAGCGAAGGAGAGAGCATTCCTAGTACTGGGGAACTGGAGAAGCTGCTTCGCGAACTTGCTGACTTGCCTCCAGATGAGCAATCGACACTTCCAGCACTAGGCGACTATATCGAAGATGATCCACGGCTCGCTCCAGAACTTCGATCTCTATTGGCTAGGCGGCTTACGATTTGCAAGCCCAATGCAACGCAACAAGCGCTTATCTCATTGCCGTGGCGGGCAGTTTTTACAACAAACTACGACGATCTATTTGAGCGTGGTCCGAACCCAAGTCAATATAACCCAGTCTCAATCGCAACAATGAAAACTGGCACAGCAACGAGTAAGAAATCTATTGTCTACCTCCATGGAAGGGCCGCAGATATTAACGAAGGGATGACAGATCCTGGCCTTGTGCTTAGCGAGAGAAGTTACATTGAACTCCAGCAAAGCAATAGAGAGTTGTTTTCGATGCTGGAAAACGAGATCCACGACGCCACTCGTGTATTTTTTGGCGATTGTATATTTGACAAACCCGTGACGTAGGCGCAGGCTCGGACCCCATTTTTAAGGAGATTCGAGAAATGGACGATCTATTTGTTTACTTCGACGGGGTGTCGGCCATGGGGCATGTGAATGGGGCTATCCAGGTTGAGTTGGCTGCCAGCGTACTTGACGCCGCCGAAGATGGGTCCGTTGAGGTTCGCAACGTGACCACTGCTCATTTGCGGTGCAGCCCCGCCGCTGCGGCTGACCTGCTTCAGTCCATCCAAAAGGCCTTGGATATGTTGAAGGAGCCTGAAGGACCGCCATCCGCGTCGAAGGCTATCAACTAAATGCGTCATGGGTATTATAGTACCCCACTATAAAAGGTAACTCAATACCTCACTTGTCACCTTGGGGTTCCGGCTTCGGTTTCACCAGCTTGCCTAGCTTTTCGTTGAACTTCGCTTCATCGTCGTCCGTCTCTAGCTGGCGGGCGGCTTCTTTGAAGCGGTCTAGTTGGGTTTTGTTCTGGCTCATATTGGTCTACCGTTATGCATGGCAAAGAGACATTACACTATATATTGCGATGAGTCATCGAAGAAGGGGAAGTATTACTCCAACTTCTATGGCGGGGCAATTGTGCGCTCAAGGGATCAAGAAGCCATTGAGGCAGCGCTAACGGCCAAGAAAGATGAGCTGAACCTGTTCAATGAACTGAAGTGGACGGGGGTCACTCGGAACTATCTTGAAAAGTATACAGAGTTCATAAAGTACTTCTTTACCTTTATTCATTCTGGGCGAGTGAAGGTCAGGATTATGTACACTCAAAACATGTACAGGCCTACAGGTCTAACCTCTGAGCAACACGATCTTGGTTACTTCTTGCTTTATTACCAGATGATAAAGCATGCATTTGGAATTCAGTACTGCAACCCCAATGCCTTGGATCGAGTTTACTTTTCTGTACTGCTCGATGAGGTTCCCGACACAAAGGAGAAGTATGAATATTTTCGAGCACAGCTCTCTCAGATACCCGACCTGTATGCATTTAGAGGCAGCAACACCTTTATCCCAAAGCAGCAGATTGCCCAGATTGACTCAAAGCGCCACACGATCCTTCAAGGTCTAGATATTATTCTTGGGTCGATGCATTTTCGCTTGAATGACCTGCACAAAATCAAGCCGGAAGGGGCTAGGCGGCGCGGCAAACGGACTGTTGCGAAGGAAGCTTTGTTTAAGGAAATTAGCAAGGAGATCAGAGCCGGTTATCCAAATTTCAACATAGGTGCCAGCACCGGTACGGCAAACGGCCTTCAGGATCGTTGGTCGCACAACTATCGGCACTGGAGGTTCAGACCCGGCCAATTCGAAGTGGATACATCGCTGACAAAAGGGAAAGCCCCGCAGTAACCTACATAAGTACTACTAGTGGCACTAGAAGCTTCGGTTGCCGCAGGGCTTACACACAATATACGGTGTGTAAATCAAGAGTTCAAACTATTTGTTGCGCTTCACTAGGCCCTTGATATGTGAGGCGTTTGCCCGCTGCGGCTACAAGAAGGACGTTTGAACGCTCAGAATCATCAATACCATTCGCGACCCGGTAGTTGTAACGAAAGTCGAACTCCGCTGCGTAGCGATGCAGGTGCTGCTTGCCGCAGTGCTGATACACACCCTTCATGCCGCGCTTGAAGATGCTGTAGAAGCCTTCGACGGTGTTGGTGTGGATTTCGCTGTCCTCGTAATCAACATACTGACCAGCGCTGTGATTGGTCCAGCCGTGGGCGTCAAACACCTTGCCAGCGCCGAGGCCTTGATACTGGCGGGCTTCATCTGTCATGACGTAGGCCTCTTTGGCGATGTTCTCTTTCAGGATCGGCAGGAGCGTTGCCTTGGTCAGATCATCCACGACAATAGACTTGGCCTTCTTGGTCTCACGGTCCACCAGCGTCAGCATCTTCATCTTGTGAGCGCCGCCACGGGCCTTGGGATGCTTCGTCACACCGGGTTCTTTGCCGATGAACGTCTCGTCAACCTCAACCACACCACCGCCGTTGCCAAAGCCCGCCAGCGCACCGTCACGCATACACTCGCGGATGCGGTGGGTCAGGAACCATGCAGACTTGTAGGTGATGCCCAGAACGCGGTGTAGTTGGTGGCTGCTGATGCCCTTCTTGCTGGACACCATCAGGTGAATGGCTTGCAGCCACAGGTGAAGCGGCAGGTGGCTTTCCTCAAAGATCGTGCCTTTGCGCACCGTGAACTGCTTGCGGCACTCGCGGCACTTCCACAGGCCGTGACGCTCTTTGCCCTCTGGGTTCTTCTTGCTGGCCTTGGTGCGAACGCCCACAAGGCGATAGGCCGCATCCACAACGCCACAGTGGGGGCAAACCGGGCCATCGGCCCAAAGCATCGCTTCGACATGCTCAAATGCAGCGGCTTCGTCGTGCATGTATGGGGCGGAAAGAACGGACATTGTGAAAACCTCTATCGTGTTGAATTAGATATAGGTATTCCGGTTGGGTTTGTCAAATATACAATCGCCTATTTTTTGTTGGATACTCATTGTCCGACTTAGCGATTGCGAAGAGCGTGTTCAGAGTCGGGGCATTGCGAAATCGCTCGGTTATCATAAACCGGCCAGACACAAGCCCAGTTGAAGATGCGAGGCTAAAGAAATTCGGCTCTCTTTATCCGATAGGTGTAGATGGTCTTGTTGAGCAAATAGATAAGCTTAGATCGGAAGGAGATTTATCATTTAGTGCCGTCTCTCCTAAATATTTGGGACATGAAAGTACAAATATCAGTTTAGCCGAAACCGCCCGAGCGGACGTTGAGAAACTACTGCTGACCGGTAAATTCGACCCGGATCTATATGTCCGTCAGCTTCAGAACCCTGACGAGGAGCAAAAGTATTGCGTTGACCGATCCGAAAAGGCTGAACGCATTATCAATGCGGTTTCGACAGGACGCAATCGTTTTCTTGTGACATCTGATCTCGGGAATGGGAAATCGATATTCTTGAGACAACTCAGCTGTCGCTTTGCTGTGGATGGTTATGATGTTTACAGAGTCGAATCTACGGTTGAGGGGATATTTGGTGAGATTGACTTGTCGATGTCGCGGCCGGGGAGAAAGTGCTTTATTGTCGATGATTTTGTGAGGCACCGAAGAGTCGCGGAGTATATCGGATCTAAGTTAACCGGAGAATCTGTACTTATTCTGAGCGCAACAAACTCTGATGATGAATTTGTTATGAAATCCGTCCCGGATTCGGTTGGCGGTTCTGTCTCTACAGTTTCTTTGGACCAGCTATCGGTAGAAGAGCTTGTTAGATGGGACAGTTTTCTCGAGAGTTGGGGCTTTTGGGAAGAGGCACTTAAGACAACAGCGGAAGACCGCATGGATCATCTCAAGCAGAGATGCGCTGCCGAAAATAGATCGATTCTAGTTTCGATGTTCAGCAACTCGAGCTTGGCGAACCGTATTGATCAAATTGTCAATTTTTTCCTCGGACAGAACCCTGGCCATCGCCAAGCGTTTATCGCAATTCTAATTAACGGTCTGTGTAGCCAACACGTACAATGGAGCCGTATTGTCGCTTGGTTGAATCTCGACGAATTTGACCTCGAACAAAAGATACGGTCGTCTGGCGTGTTGAGTTTCATGGGGCGTGGTGCTGAAGGATGGTACAATTTTTCCTCGAATAGTCTTTCGGATTTTATTCTGAACAAGTACGAATTTGAAACTAGTGAGATTGTTGATGTCTATAGTGAAATTGTCCGTCAAACCGCCTATAGCAGTACGGATAGGAGTCTTGGTTGGGATGCGAAGCAGAATCTAAAGGAACTGATGAGGTTTGGCTATTTGTCGACGCTGCTCCGAGACAGAGATGATGCGAAACTGGCAATATCTTCGGTATACTCCCGGCTCGGAGCTGTAGGACCCATCCGTAAAAGTGATCAGTTTTGGCTGCAATATGCGATGTCAGAGATCGAGCTTGATAACTTGGATCGCGCGGATGGTTTTATTGCAAATGCGCTGGCAATCGCAGAGCGAAAAGGAGTGGACTACCTGAAGCACCAGATAAAGGATCAACGGGCCAGACTCCGCTTGAAAATGGCAGCGAAACTTGATCGTCCTTATCGCCCATCAGATGTCAAAGAGGCAATTCAAGACCTAATAGACAATCTATCTCTTCGAGAATCATTGGCGATCTATTCAATGCGATCAGTGCCGTTACTTGAGGAGTTTTTAGAAGCTCGCCTAGATGAGTTGACACGGGAAGAAGTCGCGCACCTTAAGAATTTTTTGACGAAATTAGGCTCTTCCATTGAGGGAAGGGACCGACTGGAGAAGAGCAGGCGAGGCGAGGTCGCTGTATTGAAAGGAAATATTTTGCGTTGCAATGTTCTGATAGCGTCAATTTGACTCCTACTCCTACTCCTACTCCTACTCCTACTCCTACTCCTACTCCTACTCCTACTCCTACTCCTACTCCTACTCCTACTCCTACTCCTACTCCTCCACCTTCCCCCGCAATGCCTTCACCGCCCCGCGGTGCTTCTTTCCCTCCAACCGCCGCTTGACCGACCCATAGGTCGGCTTCGTCGGACGCCGCCGTTTGGGCATCTCGGTCGCTTTGCGGATCAATTCCGCCAAACGCTCCATCGCGATTTCGCGGTTGCGGGCTTGTGACCGGGTCTCTTGCACAAAGATCACCACGGCCCCGTCTTTCGTCCATTTCTGTCCCGCGATCCGCCGCAGCCGCCGCTTCACCGCGTCGGGCAGGTTGGGGGACCGCTCCGCCTCGAACCGCAATTCGACCGCCGTGGACACTTTGTTCACGTTCTGCCCGCCGGGGCCGGAGGCGCGGACAAAGCTCTCGGTCAGTTCCCGGTCCGCAATCTCGATTTCATCATTAACGCGCATTCAGACGTCTCTATGCATGGGTTGTGCATGGTATGTGTATGGGGTGTGCATGGCTGATTTTCCCCGTGCGCCCCGTTTACCAATATTCGCCAAACCGGGCCACCCTGACGCGCCCGGCGGCGCCCGACATGCAAAAAGGGCCACCCCGGCGATGGGATGGCCCTTTCCTGAAAGTTGCGGAGGTGGGTCGGTTAGGATCTCCACCTTGTGGTCTTCTCAGCTAGGGGCTGCCCTAGGTGTGACCCCCACAAGTTGTCCCGACTGCCTTCTCCAATACTTCATGATGCACTGGATCACCTCCTTTCAAATGTTTCGCCTAAAGGAAGGTTCGCACAGATTTGGTATATGTCAAATTAATTTCCACAACTTTTCGTGCTTAGGCCGTCCGTTGCAGCATCCGCCCAACAATCAGGCGGAATGGCACCAGCGCGAGCAGCGCAATGGTTAACTTCACGCCCCAGTCGGCCACGGCCAGCGAAACCCACAGCGGAACCAGCGGACCTTGGTTAAGAAAAGGCACCAACTCCTGCGCCCAGACGATTTGTTCGTCCGCTAAGGCATTGAAACCATTGAAGATCGCCGCAAACGCGATAGAGAAAAAGATTAACGTGTCCACTGTAGAACTGACCAAGGTCGAGCCCAGCGGCGCGGTCCACCAAGACCCTTCGCGGAGCCGGTTAAATACTGCAATATCAAGCAGTTGCGCGATCAGAAACGCACTGGCAGAGGCAATCGCAATCCGGATTGCAACCGCAGGCCCGAACTCCAGCATGATCTGACTTCCGATCAAAGAACAAACAATCCCCACGCAAAGCCCTGAAAAGACTACCTTTCTTGCCTCCGACGCGCCGTAAACACGGTTCATGATGTCGGTCACAAGGAAGGCCAGCGGATAGGTAAACGCCCCCCAGGTCAGCAATCCGTCAAGGATCAGAAATTGAACAAGAATATTCGAAGCGACCACGATAATGGCCATGGCGATGACGCCGGGAAGGATACGCATTTTGATGTTTCCGTTTTGACAAGGGTGCGGCACTTGGTCCCCGACCATTCGGGGACGGCGCGGTCTAACGCCCCGCGATCTAACGGTCAATCCGGTATTCGATCACTTCGGTCTGCTGAAAGAACTGAAAGTTGTCATCCGAAACCAATGTCATGATCAACCCGCGCTGGGGGTCTTGCCAAACGCTGATGCCTTCAAGATTGTCGTGCGCCGCATTCGCCGTTTGCAGCAGAACGGTCTCATCCGCGCCAGTGAGACTAAACCGGCGTACCCGGCTGCGAAAGCCTGCACCTGTGAAGTCTCTTTCCAGCACATAAAGCAGCCCATCAGGCCCGACGTCCGCCCCAACAATCAGAAAAGCACCGCGCCGCGGCAAGCGAAATGGGATGTCCCAGCCCGCACCTTCGCGATACCGGTAGACAGGAAACGGTCGGTTCGCCCGGCCAGAGCGTTCGGGGATCGCAAAAAGCCCGCCGTCGGGGCCAATGGCAAGGCTTTCGAGCGACGCATTGCCGGACAGCTTTTCAAACTCTGGGTGGACCAACTCTTGTGCAGCTGGGTCGGTGGTGTCGCCATAAACTGCAACCCGCGTTTCCCCCTCAAAGGACACATAGGTCAGGCCATCAATGCCAATAGCAAGACCCTCGGAATCGCTGAATTCCTTGTTTACACGCCGACCATCCGGGCGCTTCAGCCGGTACCGGGTTTCAATCGGCATCGCGATGATCTCTCCATCCTCGCGCAGGATCGGACCTGTGCGAATAAGGCCCTTGTCGTTTAGCGCCACGTAACGTGTGCCGCCGTCGATCACCTCCAAACCGGAGATCCCGCCAAAGCCCTCGTCCCCACCATTCCAGATGAATTGCCCGGCCAGCGTCACCTCGGACGGCAGCGGGGCACAGCCTGCAAGCAGGGCAAGTGTCAGATAAAGAAGACGCATTCAGTTCGCGGCGAGGACAGCGGCGCATTGCGCGGGCAAACGGCCCACGGTGATCTCGCGTCGCGGAGCAGCGGGCGTAGCATTTGGATCAGGGGGCGGCGGGTTCAGAATGTTGTTCACCCAGGTCTGGGCATCCGCGCAGCCATCACCTGGCGGCGGCGGGGCCTGATCGACACAGCCACTGTCACCCGCAGGACACTTCAGCCGGACATGGAAATGGTAATGATGCCCCCACCACGGCCGGATCTTGTTCAGCCAGCTACGGTCACCCGTCGCACTATTGCACATCGCAACCTTTGCGCCGGGAAACACGAAAATCCGCGCGACACGCGGGTCGGATGCTGCGGCTTTCAGCACCGCTTCGTGCTGCGGGGTCCAGCGGTCATTTGTATAAGCCCCGGACGCGCGGCGCATTGAAATCGAAGAGATATTCTCGCGTTCCTGTGCCGTTAGGTTCAGGCGGTCGGGTGGAAGCATCCAGATGTCTACATCCAGGCCCGACTGATGGCTGCGGTGCCCGGTCAGCATCGGGCCGCCACGTGGCTGACTCATGTCGCCGATATAAAGCCCTTCCCAGCCCGGCAGGTTCGCAACTTTCCGGCTCAGATCTTGCACGTAGTCCACTGTAATCGGCTGCGCCCAATTGCGGTTGCGCGACAGGCGCATCGCTTGCCATGTCGGCCCTGTTTCCGGCAATTGCACAGCACCCGCCTGACAGCCCAGCGCATAGCCGCCGATGGCGTCGGGGGCTTGAGCGGATGCGACGCGGGCGGCCCCAAACAATTGCTTGGCTATCCGCGTGTCGTTGGTGTTCTGCGTTGAAACGGTCGCCTGCGGGGCGCTGGCGGTTTCGGTTTGACACCCGGCCAACAGGGCAAGGGCGGCGATTACTGCTGCAATGCGGACCATTCTGCACGATCTCCGTCTTTGTTCACCCACCTTAACAAGATCAGGCCAAGAATGAAGAGAAAGATCACCGGCAAGAAGCCGAGTTGCACGTTTCCGGTCATCGCCGTGAAGACACCGATCAGGAAGGGCGCAAGAAAAGCCGTTGCTTTGCCGGACAGTGCAAATAGCCCAAAGGCTTCGGTCGGGCGCTCTGGGTTGGTGTGGCGTACCATCATCGACCGCGACGCGGCATAAAGTGCACCACCGGCCCCGCCAATGATCGAACCACAGGTGAAAAAGATGATGTCGGGTAGGGATGATCCAGCAGGCAGCGGAATCCCAAACAACTGCTCTCGCGACATGCCGACAATAAAGGAACTGACGATCAGCAGCATAATGATGCAAAAGATAATCACAGGTTTTGGCCCGAACCGTGCGTCAAACCGCCCGCCGATATAGGTAAAGACTGCTGCCGTGATCACACTGATGATGCCAAACGGCCCAAGCTGAGCGATGCCCCAATCCAGCACAAGCGTGGCATAGACCCCGCCAAAGGCATAAAGCGCGTTTAGACCGTCGCGATAGAACATGGATGCCAGCAGGAATGTTCCGGTGCTCTTGCGGCGAAAGACGGATTTGATCGTGGCGATCAGATCGCCAAACACCTTGCCAATGCTGGGCCTTTGACCTGCGTCCTCGGGGTTATCCTTGACCCACAAAAAGAACGGTAGAATGAAAAGCGCATACCAGATCGCCATGAACGGCCCGACAGCGCGGGTACCTTCACGCATCTCAGGGTCCAGACCAAAGATGGGTGAGAGCCCGACCAGCGTCTTGCCGGTATCGCCGCTTTCGGCAAAGAAAATCAGCATGATGAAAAGCGAGATCAACCCGCCCCAATAGCCAAACGACGCGCCCGAGCCCGAGATGCGCCCGACCTCTTCTTCTGATCCCAGTGAAGGCAGATAGGCGTTGATGAAATTCAACGCGGATTCAGCAGCGATAAATCCAACGTAGAACAGGATCAAAAAGAAGATAAGCGATGATGTGTTGGGCTCCATATACCAAAGTGACCATGCGCCACCGATATAAAGCAACGAAAACAAGGCGATCCAAGGACGCTTGCGCCCAGTGCTGTCAGCGAAGGCGCCAAGCATTGGCGCAGTCAGGGCGATGAACAGTCCCGCGACCGTCTGCCCAAAGGCCCATGTGCTTTGCGATTGGGCGCGTGCGGCTTCGTCATCCAGACCGGTGCCGAGAAAATAGCTGGTTGCAACAAGCGCAAAGTAGGGGCCGAAGATAAAGGTCAGGCCAAGCGTATAGTAGGGCTGGCTTGCCCAATCGAACAACATCCATCCCCAGATGCGTTTCTTGCTGACTGCCATATGCCTCTTCCCCGTTTTGTTGAGGGATAAGAGCCTGATGGCGGGCGATGATGCAAGTAAAGCTTTTAAGTGCCCGACAGATCGGCAGGCAGCACAGGTGGCCAGGGGCGGGTTGCATCGGCATCAACCCAGTTTTGCGCCCAGTCTGGCAATGCGGGGCGATCCCCTTCGAACCCAATCGCGCGGAACACGGTGCCCGGTCGTACGATGCCATTCTTGTCCGTCACGGCAGAGCGGTAAAGCGCCTGTACCGCGCATTCTGCTCCGATCCAGATCGTGTGTTCGAGGTAAAAGAACTTGTCGTCCCAGCCCAGGCAGCGGTGGACAGCCTTGAACCGCACAAACGGGCGAATACGCTTACGATACCGGACCGAGCTACCGGCCATTGTGATGCCCCAACTGTTGTCGCGCGTGGCCTTCAAAAGGCCGACGCGTTGCGCCAGCACAGTGCGCCCGAAATCCAGCACCGTCAGGATGCGCCCATTGTTCATTTCAATGAAAAAGTCGATGTCCTGTGGCCAGCATCGATGCCAGGAAACATGGGTTCCCAGGATCGGCAACGCGGGTGCATTGCGGTTGATCAGCATCTCTTTGGCGGCGCGGATGAAAGGGTACATATGGGGTCTCCTGCACCCCAAAATATTGACGCTTACGTAAACGTCAATTTTGACCTTACGGCAACCTTGGCTTGCAAGGTGGCGGTTGATTGCTTACCTGCCTCTGCGTGGAAAAGAGAAAGGCCAAGCCATGAATGACATTGTTCAGATCGCACTGCTGCTGATCGGTGTGGCGCGCACGTTCATCTTTATCCACTTCATCATGAGCTGGCTGATCAGTTTCAACGTGCTCAACGTCCAGCAGCCTTTTGTGGCGCAGGTCTGGTACGGTCTGCAGCGGCTGCTTGATCCGATTTACCGACCAATCCGCCGGGTTCTGCCCGATATGGGCGGGATTGATCTGTCGCCGATTGTGGCACTGATCGGATTGGAAATCTTGCGCATCCTGATCATCTGACGCCTATCGGAAACAGCGATGGCGCAAAAGCGGGGTCGCGCGTCGCGGATAGGCTTCTGATCTTGCGCAGAAAATGGTGTAACCTGTGCCAAGTCGCAGGAGTCGCCCCATGTCGGATAAGATCACATTCACCCTTGATGGCCAGTCCGTCACCGCCGAGCCCGGCATGACTATCTGGGAGGTCGCAAATGGCCGCGGCCTGGTGATTCCGCATCTGTGTCACAAGCCGCAGCCCGGCTACCGGTCTGACGGCAACTGCCGCGCCTGCATGGTCGCGATCGAAGGTGAGCGGACGCTGGCCGCTTCTTGCATCCGTGAACCTGCCGAAGGGATGGTCGTCACCACCGATCAGCCGCGCGAAGTGCAGGCCCGCAAGATGGTGATGGAACTGCTGGTGGCTGACCAGCCCGCGCAGGAAGAGGCACGCGACAAGTCCAGCCACCTATGGGATATGGCGGCCGCGCAAGATGTGGACGCCAGCCGCTTTCCAGCGATGGAACCGGACCACATCCCGCTGTTGGACGACAGCCATGTGGCGATGCGCGTCAATCTTGATGCTTGCATCCAATGCGGCCTTTGCGTGCGCGCCTGCCGCGAAGTGCAAGTCAATGACGTGATCGGCATGGCGGGGCGTGGCCACAATGCCTACCCGGTTTTTGATATGGCTGACCCGATGGGTGACAGCACCTGTGTTGCCTGTGGCGAATGTGTGCAGGCTTGCCCGACAGGGGCGCTGATGCCAGCGACTGTGCTGGATGACGCGCAGGTAGGCGACAGCGCGGACTACGACAAAGAGGTCCAGTCCGTTTGCCCGTTCTGCGGTGTTGGCTGCCAGGTCAGTCTGAAGGTCAAGGACAACAAGGTCAAATTTGTCGACGGCATCAACGGACCGGCAAACGAGGGCCGATTGTGCGTCAAAGGCCGCTTTGGCTTTGACTATATCCATCACGATCACCGCCTGACGAAACCACTGATCCGCCGCGACGACGCGCCTGCAAAGGGTCTAAACGTTGATCCGGGCAACTGGCAGGAATTCTTCCGCGAGGCGTCATGGGACGAAGCGCTGGATGCTGCCGCCAACGGCCTGAAAGACATTGGCGGCACCGGTGTCGCGGGCTTTGGGTCTGCGAAATGCACCAATGAAGAGGCCTATCTGTTCCAAAAGCTGATCCGCCAAGGCTTTGGCCACAACAACGTCGATCACTGCACGCGGTTGTGCCATGCCTCGTCCGTTGCCGCCCTGATGGAAAACGTTGGTTCCGGCGCTGTGACTGCGACCTTTAACGAGATTGAAAACGCGGATGTGGCCATCGTGATCGGGGCCAACCCGGTCGAGAACCACCCCGTTGCCGCGACCTATTTCAAACAATTCACAAAGCGTGGCGGCAAGCTGATCGTGATGGACCCGCGTGGTGTAGGTCTGCGCCGCTTCGCGACCCATATGCTGCAATTCCGCCCCGGCGCGGATGTGTCGATGCTGAATGCGATCATGCATGTGATCGTGGAAGAAAAGCTTTATGATCAGCAGTATATCGACGCCTATACCGAGAATTGGGAGGCCGAGAAGGCGCATCTTGCCGACTTTACACCCGAAAAGATGGAAGGCATCTGCGGCATACCTGCAGATACCCTGCGCGACGTGGCCCGCACTTTTGCCGGGGCGAAATCGGCGATGATTTTTTGGGGCATGGGCGTGTCCCAGCACATCCACGGCACCGACAACTCGCGCTGCTTGATCTCGCTGGCACTGATGACCGGGCAGGTGGGCCGTCCGGGCACCGGGCTGCACCCACTGCGGGGCCAGAACAACGTGCAAGGCGCTTCTGACGCAGGCCTGATCCCGATGTTCCTGCCTGACTATCAGCCCGTGGGCGATGACGGCGTGCGATCCGCCTTTCAAGAGGTTTGGAACGAGGGCCGTATCGACCCTAACAAAGGTCTGACCGTCACTGAAATTCTGGATGCCGTTCACGCGGGCGACATTCACGGCATGTATATCTTGGGCGAAAACCCCGCGATGTCTGACCCAGATGTGGAACATGCGCGGGATGCGCTGGCGAAACTCAAGCATCTGGTGGTGCAGGATATTTTCCTGACTGAAACCGCAAACTTTGCCGATGTGATCCTGCCCGCGAGCGCCTTTGCCGAAAAGACCGGCACGGTCACCAACACCAACCGTCAGGTTCAGATGGGTCGCCCCGCTGTTGCGCCACCGGGCGACGCGAAGGAGGATTGGTGGATCACCGTCGAACTTGCCAAGCGCCTTGGTCTGGGCTGGACCTACACGCATCCAAGCGATGTGTTTGGTGAGATGACGCAGCTGATGAAATCGCTCAACAACATCACTTGGGATCGGTTGGAATCGCAAAACGTCGTGACTTACCCGTCGCTTTCGCCAGAAGACCCGGGCCAGCCGATCGTGTTTGGGGATGGCTTCCCCCGGCCCGATGGACGGGCGCGGTTTACCCCGGCGAGCGTCATCGCACCCGATGAAACACCGGACACCGAATATCCAATGATCCTGACCACTGGCCGCCAATTGGAGCATTGGCACACCGGGTCGATGACCCGTCGGTCCAAAGTGCTGGACGCGGTCGAGCCTGAAGCAAACTGTTCGCTGCACCCGTCTACGCTGCGTAAGTTGGGCGTTGAACCCGGTGGGTTGATCCGCCTGACAACGCGGCGCGGGTCGATCACGGTGATGGCTCGGGCAGATCGGGCTGTCTCTCCCGATATGGTATTCCTGCCATTCGCCTATGTTGAGGCGGCCGCCAACATCCTGACCAACCCCGCCGTCGATCCCTATGGCAAAATCCCAGAGTTCAAATTCTCTGCGGTGCGGGCCGAAAAGGCAGAGGCTGTGGCAGCGGAATAGGGTTAAATGAACGCTTGTTCAAAAAACCGTTGACGTGACACGGGGCGGCGGCACACTATTGTTCTTATAGGCCAGCACGAAAAGTGACTCGGTCAAGATCGGCAATGTCCGGTCAGGGAGGACAATTGAATATGACGCCTGCCACGCCCGATGGGGCGCTGCATTCTATTCCTGCTTTGCTGGCCCGCAACGTGGCGCAGCATGGATCAAAGGCGGCTTACCGCGAAAAGGAATACGGGATCTGGCAAAGCTGGACCTGGGCCGATGTGGCTGAGGAAACGGATGCCCTTGCTTTGGGTCTGCTGGATCTTGGCGCGGCAGAGGGCGACCATATTGCAATCATCGGGCGTAACCGCCCTGCGTTGTATTGGGCGATGATCGCGGCGCAAAAAATCGGCTGCGTGCCGGTGCCGCTTTATCAAGACGCCGCCGCCGAAGAGATTGCTTATGCGCTGGATCACTGCGGTGCGCGCTATGCAATCGCGGGAGATCAGGAGCAGGTCGACAAGATTGCAGATGCGCGCGATGGGCTGACCACGCTGGAGCATGTGATCTATCTGGATGGGCGGGGCCTGCGAAAGTATGACCATACGGCGATGACCTCTTACGCGGCTGTGCAGGATCGGGGCCGCGCGTCGGGATTGTCTCCCCTTCTTGCAGAGCGGACGGCAGCGCAGGATTACGACAGCACCTGCGTGATGCTGTACACCTCTGGCACCACAGGTCGCCCCAAGGGTGTTGTGCTGTCGAACCGCAATGTCATTGAAACCTCTAAGAATTCTGCGGAATTTGATCATCTGAAAGTCGGTGACGAGGTTCTCGCCTATTTGCCGATGGCCTGGGTTGGGGATTTCATTTTCTCAATCGGGCAGGCGATGTGGACGGGGTTCTGCGTCAATTGCCCCGAGTCCGAACACACCATGATGACCGACCTGCGCGAGATCGGGCCGACCTATTATTTCGCCCCGCCACGGGTGTTCGAAGGGCAGCTGACCTCTGTCATGATACGGATGGAAGATGCGGGGCGGTTCAAGAAATGGCTGTTTGACCATTTCATGGATGTCGCCCGCCGTGTGGGGCCGGATTTGTTGGACAACAAGGACGTCAGCTTTGGCGACACGCTGCGCTATCGGTTAGGCAATTTTCTGGTCTTTGGTCCGTTGAAAAACACATTGGGACTAAGCCGTGTCAGGGTGGGCTATACCGCTGGCGAAGCGATTGGGCCCGAGATTTTCGACTTTTACAGGGCGCTGGGTATCAACCTCAAACAGCTCTACGGTCAGACCGAAGCCACTGTTTTCATTACACAACAACCCGACGGTGAAGTCCGGTCTGACACCGTTGGTGTTCCGTCGCCCGGCGTCGAGATCAAGATCGAAGACAGCGGCGAAGTCTTCTATCGCTCGCCCGGAACCTTTGTTGAGTACTACAAGAACGCCGAAAGCACGGCCTCGACCAAAGACCCCGAAGGCTGGGTTGCGACAGGCGATGCGGGATTCATCGAAGAGGACACCGGGCATCTGCGGATCATCGACCGGGCCAAGGACGTGGGCAAGCTGGCCGATGGCGGGCTGTTTGCGCCGAAGTATGTTGAAAACAAACTGAAATTCTATCCCAACATCCTTGAAGCCGTAGTGTTCGGTGCAGGCCGTGATCGGTGCGTGGCGTTTATTAACATTGACTTAACAGCGGTAGGCAATTGGGCGGAGCGGAACAATATCGCCTATTCCAGCTATCAGGAATTATCGCAGCATCCCAAGGTCTTGGACACGATCCAAGGCCATGTGAACGCGGTCAATGAAAGCGTTGCCCAAGACACGATGCTTTCTGGTTGCCAAATCCACCGGTTCCTTGTGCTGCACAAAGAGCTGGACGCCGACGATGGCGAGATGACCCGGACACGCAAGGTGCGCCGCGCTGTAATTGGCGACAAGTTCGATGATCTGATCGCGGCGCTCTACGGTGATGCGTCAGAGGTCTATACCGAAACCGAAGTCACCTATGAAGACGGGCGCAAGGGCAAGATCACGGCGACGCTGGATATCCGCGACGCACAAGTGATGGCAAAGCGGGAGGCCGCGGCGTGATGGCAGTATGTAACCAACACGTTAACATTTCCGCAGGTGGGCGCGCGCAATGAAGGACACCGCCGACAGCTATGTGACAGAAGATGGCCGCACCATCGGTAAGGTCTTGATGGATATGCGGAATATCACGCTGCGCTTTGGCGGGGTGGAGGCGATCAAGGATATCTCTTTCGACATACGCGAAGGCGAAATCCGCGCGATCATTGGGCCAAACGGGGCCGGCAAATCCTCGATGCTGAACGTGATCTCGGGATTCTATAACCCGCAGGTGGGTGAGGTCTGGTTTCGGGGCGAAAAGCGCCCGCCGATGAAGCCCTATCAGGTCGCAAGGCACGGAATTGCAAGGACTTTTCAGAACATCGCCCTGTTTGAAGGGATGAGCGTTCTGGACAACGTGATGACGGGCCGCTTGCGGCAGATGCAGACCGGGTTATTTGCCCAGGCGCTGTGGTGGGGCAAGGCGCAGCGGGAAGAGGTGGAAAACCGCGAAGCCGTTGAAAAGATTATCGACTTTCTGGAAATTCAGGCGATCCGCAAGACCCCGGTTGGGCGGCTGCCATATGGACTGAAGAAGCGGGTCGAGCTGGCCCGCGCGCTGGCGGCCGAACCCGATCTGTTGCTGCTGGATGAACCGATGGCGGGGATGAACGTCGAGGAAAAAGAGGACATGTCCCGCTATATCCTTGATGTGAATGACGAATTTGGCACCACGGTTGCGCTGATCGAGCACGATATGGGCGTTGTTATGGACCTGTCTGACCGGGTCGTGGTGATGGATTATGGTCGCAAGATTGGCGATGGTACCCCCGATGAGGTGCGCGGCAATCAGGACGTGATTGATGCCTATCTGGGGGTGCAACATGACTGATTGCGGGATGCACAAACCATACACAACCTATGCACATTCCATGCGCCCCAAAGCGTTAATTTTTGTTCACACTGTACGGTGGAAAGGGGCTGCTGATGTCTGCTGACTTCCTTTACGGCATCGAGGTTGTGATCAACGGGCTGATGGCCGGTGTGCTTTATGCCCTTGTGGCGCTTGGATTTGTTCTGATCTTCAAGGCGTCCGGCATCTTCAATTATGCGCAAGGGGTGATGGCGCTTTTCGCCGCCTTAACCCTGACCGGCATCATGTCGGGGCAGGTGCCATTTTCACACCTCATTAACGCGGTCTTTGGCACCGAAATTCACCACTTTGGCTGGCACGTGCACGCCCTGCTGGCGATCATTCTGACGCTCTTGGTGATGATCATTTTTGCCTGGGCAGTGCAAAGGTTCGTGTTCCGGCATCTGGTCGGGCAAGAGCCGATCATCCTGTTCATGGCGACGATTGGGCTGGCGTATTTTCTGGAAGGTGTCGGGGACCTGATGTGGGGGTCCGATATCAAGACGCTGGATGTGGGTTTGCCACAGGGCGGGTCGCTGTGGGTCGAGAATGCAACCAGCGGGCTGGGCGGCGATGACTTCTATGGCTTCTTTATCGACAAGCTGGACATGGTGGCGACGGTGGTGGCGGCCATTCTGGTGATCGGATTGGTGGCGTTCAGCCAGTACACCAAGCAAGGCCGCGCGATGCGGGCGGTGGCGGATGACCATCAGGCCGCGTTGAGCGTTGGCATTTCGCTAAACTACATCTGGGTGTTGGTCTGGTCGTTGGCCGGACTAGTGGCGCTGGTGGCCGGTGTGATGTGGGGGGCGAAATCGGGCGTGCAGTTTTCACTGTCGCTGATCGCGCTGAAGGCCCTGCCGGTGCTGATGCTGGGCGGCTTCACCTCGATCCCCGGCGCGATTGTTGGCGGGTTGATTATCGGCGTGGGCGAGAAGCTGTTCGAATACACGATTGGTGCGCCCTATCTGGGCGGGGCGACAGAGAACTGGTTTGCCTATGTGCTGGCGCTGATCTTTCTGGTGTTCCGCCCGCAGGGGCTGTTTGGGGAGCGGATCATTGAGCGTGTTTGAGTTGGTCCGTGCGGGCAACCGCGTGAGGCAAAGCCTCACGACGCCCGCCCACCCGGCCCATTTTGCCTCCGGCGGGGATGTTTTTGGCCAGAAGAAGGGAGCGCTATCTTGAGAGTATGGCGTATCGCTTCGGTCAGTCTGCTGGCATTGTTCTTGATCGGGACGGCGGTCCAGACGTGGGTCGGGACCGAAATGTCGCAGGCGTATTTCTCAGATAGCTTTACGTCGTGGTCGTGGCTACGGCAGCTGGGATTTGCCCTAATTGCATGGACGCCAGCGATGTTGCTTTCGGGCCTCTGTGCTTGGCGCGCACGACTCCTGGCAAGAAGAGGAAGTGCCAATGCTCTATCGTGAAGCCGGAGACTTCAAGACCACCTATGTGGACGACAGCCAGACCTTTCCGATCAAATTCGACCGGATCGGGTTCTGGGTGACGATGGCAGTGGCGTGGCTGGTCATTCCCTTTGTCATCAATGACTACTGGGCCTCGTCCCTGATGGTGCCGTTTCTGATCTATGCGATTGCGGCACTGGGGTTGAATATCCTGACTGGGTATTGCGGGCAGGTGAGCCTGGGCACCGGCGGGTTCATGGCTGTGGGGGCCTATGCCTGTTACAAGCTGATGACGTCCTTTCCGGATGTGTCGATCTTGATCCATATCCTTTTGGCGGGAGGGATCACGGCGGCTGTCGGGGCGGCCTTTGGCCTGCCGTCTTTGCGGATCAAGGGGTTCTATCTGGCGGTGGCGACGCTGGCCGCGCAGTTCTTTCTTGTCTGGCTCTTTAATAAGGTCAGCTGGTTCTACAATTATTCGGCCAGTGGCCAGATCAATGCGCCAGAGCGGCTGGTGGCGGGGGTCGCGGTCACCGGACCGAACACACCGGCCTGGGCGCAGTATCTGGTGTGTTTGTTCTTTGTCACGCTGTGCGCGCTGATCGCGCGGAACCTGACGCGGGGGTCCACGGGGCGCAAGTGGATGGCCATTCGGGATATGGATATCGCGGCAGAGATCATCGGGGTGAACCCGTTGCGCGCCAAATTGACGGCCTTTGCAGTGTCGTCGTTTTTTGTGGGCATTGCCGGGGCGTTGTTCTTTGCGGTCTATCTGGGCGCTGTGGAAGTGGGCGAGGCCTTTGGCATTCAGAAGTCATTTCTTGTCTTGTTCATGATTATCATCGGTGGGCTGGGCAGCATCTTTGGGTCGTTCGCGGGTGCGGCGTTTCTGGTGATCCTGCCGGTGGCGCTGAAATGGCTGGGGGTGGATGTGCTGGGCTGGCCGACCGATCTGGTGGCGC
Source organism: Yoonia sp. R2331 (assembly GCF_041103235.1). Taxonomy (NCBI): domain Bacteria; kingdom Pseudomonadati; phylum Pseudomonadota; class Alphaproteobacteria; order Rhodobacterales; family Paracoccaceae; genus Cognatiyoonia; species Cognatiyoonia denitrificans. Next base: position 454,547 of record NZ_JBGCUN010000002.1, read on the forward strand.
ATTTCCAGCTGGTCATCGTTGGCGCGCTGATCATGTTCTTTCTGATCAAGGAACCGCATGGGCTGGCGCAGTTGTGGCGGCTGGCGAAAGAAAAACTGCGGCTTTGGCCGTTTCCGTACTGATTCAATCAAGACGAGCCGGGGTGAACCCCGGCCTACATCGCAATCCAAAGGGAGGAAAAAGATGAAGATGAAGACCTTGATGACCGCCACGGTGGCGGGCGTGATGGCAGCGGGCATTGCAGCTGCTGACCTTGTGATCCCGGACCTGTCCTATCGTACCGGGCCTTATGCCGCCGGGGGCACACCTGTGTCGGACGGATATCAGGACTATTTCAACATGCTGAACGCGCGTGATGGCGGTGTTGGCGGAGAAATGTTCCGGATCGTCGAATGCGAGACAGGATATAACACCGAAAAAGGTGTGGAATGCTATGAAAGCACCAAAGGTGAAGGCGCGCTAATCTATCAGCCGCTGTCCACGGGGATCACCTATCAGTTGATCCCAAAGGTCACAGCGGATGAGATCCCGCTGCACACCATGGGCTATGGCCGCACTTCGGCTGCCAATGGTGAGGTGTTCAACTGGGTCTTTAACTATCCAGCCAACTATTGGGATGCCGCATCGGTGATGGTGAACTATCTGCTGGATCAGAACGGCGGATCGCTGGACGGCAAGAAGATCGCGCTGGTCTACCACAACTCTGCCTATGGCAAGGAGCCGATCCGCACGCTGGAAAGCCTGTCGGGTCAGCACGGGTTCGAGTTGAGCCTGTTGGCGGTCGACCATCCCGGACAAGAGCAGAAGTCGCAGTGGCTGCAAATCCGTCGCGAGCGTCCTGACTATGTCCTGATGTGGGGCTGGGGCGTGATGAACCAAGTGGCGGTACAAGAAGCCGCGAACATCAACTTTCCGATGGAAAACTTTATCGGCAATTGGTGGGCCGGGGCCGAGCACGATGTGACCCCAGCGGGCGCTGCGGCCAATGGCTATAAGTCGCTGAACATGAACCGGATCGATGCAAGCCTGCCGGTCTTTGATGATATCCGGGAGTATGTCCATGACGCGGGCAATGCCGCTGGCGACGGCAGCAACATTGGCACGGTGCTGTATACGCGGGGCATGTACGCCGCGATGCTGGCAGCCGAAGCCATTGCCAAGGCGCAGGAAATTCACGGTGTGTCTGACATTACACCGGCGATGATGCGCGACGGCATGGAGGCGCTGGAGATCACAGAGGCGCGCATGGCCGAATTGGGCATGTCCCAGATCGGGCCAGAGTTCAGCGTGTCCTGTCAGGATCACGGTGGCACGGGCCTTGGCATTGTGCAGCAGTGGGATGCATCCGCTGGCGCATGGGTTGCGCTGACCGACTACATCGCGCCTGACAATGCTGTCACCGATCCGCTGATCAAAGAGGACTCGATGGCCTTTGCCGCAGAAAACAACATCGAGGCAGGTTGCCTGTGATGTGAGCCTTCCCCGGCCTGCCCGCATGTGGTGGGCCGGGGGATTTGGATATTTTTTGGCCAGAAGAAGACAGGACGAGCGCCCATGCTAGATCGCGCAGAGACTGAGACCCTGCTTGAGGTCAACAATATCGAGGTGATCTATAATCATGTGATCCTTGTGCTGAAGGGCGTGAGCCTGACGGTCCCAAAGGGCGGGATTACCGCGCTGTTGGGGGGTAATGGCGCGGGCAAGACCACGACGCTCAAGGCGATTTCGAACCTGCTGCATTCAGAGCGCGGCGAGGTGACAAAGGGGTCGATCCATTATCGCGGTGACCGTGTGCAGGACAGCAGCCCGTCTGATCTGGTCAAGCGAGGTGTCATTCAGGTGATGGAGGGTCGCCATTGCTTTGAGCATTTGACGATCGAGGAAAACCTGATGACCGGTGCCTACACGCGGCGGGACGGGGCGCGGAAGGTCAGCGATGATCTGGATTTGGTCTATACCTATTTTCCGCGCCTGAAAGAGCGGCGGAAATCACAGGCGGGATATACGTCCGGCGGGGAACAGCAGATGTGCGCCATTGGCCGCGCACTGATGAGCCGGCCTGAGACGATCCTGCTGGATGAGCCTTCGATGGGGCTGGCCCCGCAGCTGGTGGAAGAGATTTTCACCATTGTGAAGAACCTGAACGAGCAGGAAGGTGTGTCGTTCCTGCTGGCCGAGCAGAACACCAATGTGGCGCTGCGGTTTGCCCATCACGGCTATATCCTTGAAAGCGGGCGGGTCGTGATGGAGGGCCCAGCCGCGGAATTGCGCGAGAACCCGGATGTGAAAGAGTTTTATCTGGGCATGTCGGACGAGGGGCGCAAATCGTTCCGCGATGTGCGGTCTTACCGGCGGCGCAAGCGCTGGTTGGCGTAAAAGCGGAGGGTCCCGCACCGTCGTCGTCGCCTCGTGCCGAAAAGGACCAGAACATGTCTGACAATCCCTGCATCGTCTGTGTGGCCATAACTGGGTCAGTGCCGCGCAAGGCGGATAACCCGGCGGTGCCGATCACTGTTGCGGAACAGGTGGAAAGCACGCACCGGGCCTATGAGGCGGGGGCAGCTATTGCGCATTGTCATGTTCGGAATACGGACGAAACGCCATCGTCAGACCCCGAGCGCTTTGCCGCCCTGATGGACGGTATACGCAAGCACTGCCCCGATATGATCATCCAGCTGTCGACCGGCGGACGGTCTGGCGCGGGGCGGGAACGCGGCGGGATGCTGCCGTTGAAGCCCGACATGGCGTCGCTGTCGGTGGGGTCCAACAACTTTCCCACACGGGTTTATGAAAACCCGCCCGATCTGGTCGCATGGCTGGCGGAAGAGATGGTGACCCACGGTGTGATGCCGGAAATCGAGGCCTTTGATCTGTCGCATATCCTGAGGGCCGCAGAGATGAAGCGCGCAGGTCTGATCAAATCAAAGCTTTATGTGCAGTTTGTGATGGGCGTCAAAAATGCCATGCCAGCGGACCGGCACGTGTTTGACATCTACGTGCAAACCTTGGCGCGGGTGGCCCCTGATGCGCTCTGGTGCGCGGCAGGTGTTGGTCGCCATCAGATCGAGCTGAATGAATGGGCGATTGCGGCGGGCGGGCATATTCGCACCGGGTTGGAAGACAATGTGCGGTGGGACAAGGCCACCCTTGCGCCATCAAACGCAGCCCTTGTGGAACGGGCCGTGGACCTGTGTGAGGCGTATGGCCGGCCTGTCGCCTCGCCCCGTACCGCACGGGCGATTTTGGGGCTGGGTGGATAGCAGACACAGCAAGGGCGGCAGGATCATCCGCCGCCCGTTACCAATTCCAGGATCTGTCGTCAGGTCGTCCGCGGTGCTTTCCGGCGGCGCATGACCCCCAGCAAGACGATCCCGGCACCCATCAGTGGCAGGCCCGATGGCAGCGGCACACCGGGGATTGTGGTCGTGTCCTTGAAGGTCACATCCAGTGCAAAGGTCTTGGCATTTGGTCCACTGTTGATGTCCCAGCGCGAGTGCTGGGCGGTGTTGGTCAATACGCCACCCGATGGGGCGCTGCGGCCAAAGGAGTAAAGCTCTGCCTTGAACCAAAGCTGGTTGCCGCCCAGCAGGGTCGCGGGCAAAAGCCCGTTGAAATAGCCCGAGTTCGCAGTGCCAAAGGCTGGTGTTGTCACGTCCAGAAGCTGTTCCCAGACGATCCCGTCCTTGGACCCGTAGAACCGGTTGTAGCCCCGGCTGTAGGACCAGTGGAAGGTCGGGTTGTTGGTTGTCAGGTTGGCGGATTCCACCACCTCGGTCCCGAAGTCGAATTTGTAGGTGATCACGCCGGGCGTTGTATTCGCCAGCGTGGTGCCACCGGTGGTGGGTTTCCACAGCCGCACCGTGCCTTCGGAGTAAAGCGCGATGTTGGACGTGCTTTCAATATAGGTGCTGGCGGCGGCGTCATAGGGGTTGGCATAGGAATAGCTGAACCCCGCAGCCCCTGCCGACGTGGCCCAAAGAACGGGCAGGGCCGCAAGCGCAAGTGCCGCCTTTTTCGCAGCCGCACGGCGCCCGCGCAGCCATTTCCAAACGCTGAAACCAGCCGGGTGTTCCGGCAACTTTTTATCAACAATCATACGCTTCAATCTCCAACTTTCTGAATGGTGCGGGGGGTGGGCGTGGCTCGTCTTTGCGCTCGGACCACCGGCCAGCGCGGGGCAAGCAAGGTGTTGCAAAACTTTCAAAGACGATGACACTGACCCCCCACACACCGTGAACTGAAGGAACTATACGAAAGCGTCAGACCCCCCGAACATCGGTCTGAATGCGTAGAAAATCTAAGTATCAATGCGTAGATTGCGGCCCGCGCTGGCGACGGTAACGGGCCTAGGCCGCAGATTGTTGAGGGGCTGCCCTTGCGTGACAACACATCCGCCCGCGTCAAAGGCGCACCGACCCCGCAGTTTTTTGCGCGGTCACTGCCGCTGTTGGGCGTGCTGGTGGGGCTTGGCTTTGTGGCGCTGTTGTTTCTGGCCGGTCAATTTGGAGAGCGGCTGCCGCCGGTCGATGACGTCCACTTTGCGACTGCAGACAGCGCGCCCTGCGGTACGTCAGCCGCCGCGTTGCGGGATCTGCCGAGGGGAGAGGTGTTCATCCCAATCGGCATGACCCCCATTCATGTGCTTTTGACCCTGCCAGGGGCGCTGCCGGGCGATGATCTTGTGGTCGTGCTTGACAGTGGCGTGGACCGCGCCCGTTTTGTCCCTTGTGCCGCTGGTTGGGTGGCGCAAGCGGCGGGCGATCAGCTTCCTTTTTCGGCGCGCGCAATCAAGTCCGAAGACATCGCCTTTGCCCTGCCCGGAGCGGTGCCGGGTGCGACCTATCACCTTGAAATTGTGCAAGAGGCGGCGATCTCTCAAAAGCTGTTCGTGATGGAGCGCGGCACCTTTGAGGCGCGCGCAGAACAGCAATTGCGCATCCGGCTGATGGCTTATGGCGCGGTTACGATGATGATCCTTTATAACCTGTCGCTGGCCTATTTTGCGGGCAATGCGGCCTTTGCCTTCAACGCGGCGGTCAGCCTGTCGATGCTGTTGCTGGACACCTATCTGTCGGGCTTTGGCCCCGCTTATCTGTGGTCGGAACAGCCGTGGCTGGCGCAACCGGTTTTGGCGTTTGGGTTGGCGGGGCCGTCGCTGTTTGGGCCGTTTTATCTGGCGCATTTTCTGGGTGAGGACGAAGAATATCAGATGCGCCGGATTGACTATGCCTGGCCGGTTTCGGCTGCATTCTTTTTGTGCATCGCACTTTTTGTGGTCGAGGTGCCCGCGCTGCTTGCGCTGACGGCCACGTGGATCATCATGACGTCTTACTATGCAGGTCGGATCTTGCTGCTGGCGCGGCAAGGCAGTGCGCGGGCGGCGGTGTTGCTGTTTCCGCTTTTTGGCGCGGTGATGCCCGCAATGGCGGCGGGCACGCTGGACAGCTGGTTGCAGCCTGATTTCGGCGTGTTGCAGGACCACCTGACAGAAATGGCGCTGATCCTTGAGGCGCTGTGTTTCACGTTGGCGCTGGCATTTCTGCTGCGCCTGTCGCGGTGGCGCGAGGCACAGGCGTTGCGGGCGCTGAACGCGCAAGCGCAAGAGGCGAAACAGACCTTGTTGCGGACTCTGGATCAGGACCGCACGCGCATGGCCTCTGAAATCCATGACACGGCGGGGCAGGGACTATTGTTCGCGATCTCAAGGCTCAAGCAGATCGAGGACCCCGGCGCGCAGGTTCGCGATGTCAGCGAGATTGTGACCCGCACCCTGCACGATCTGCGCAATCTGTCGCATGATCTGCACCCTTCGACGCTGGAACATCTGGGGCTGTCGGCGGCTTTGCAAGCAATGGCGGATCACGCCGCCACCCTGACCGCGCAAGAGGTGACCAGCGACATCGACATTGCGCAGATCAGCCTGAGCCCCGCGCAATCGCTGCATATCTACCGCATCGTGCAGGAACTGCTGACAAATGCGCTGACCCATTCGCAAGGCAATCATGTCAGCGTCATCGTCCGGGCCGAGGCGGGAGAAATCAGGTTACAGGTGGCCGACAACGGCGCGCATCGGGGCGCACCACCCGCATCCGGGGGCATCGGCACGACCATCGTGCGTGAACGGATCACCGCGCTGAAAGGCCGGTTCTGGTCGGAATGGACCGAACAGGGTATGAAGGCCGAGGCCGCGATCCCCGTTCTGCGCGGCATGGACACGGACCAAACGCCATGAAGCGGGCGCTGATTGCTGACAACCACCCCCTGATGCGGGATGCCATCCGGTCCCTGCTGGAAGAGCAGCCGGGATTTACCGTGGTGGGCGATGTCAGCGATGCAGAGGCCTGTCTGTTTCAGATTGATCTGATCCAGCCTGACATCGTGATCCTTGATCTGAACATGCCCGGCGGCGGCGGGTTTCACGTGCTGGCCGAGTTGCAGCGCCAAAAAGCAACGGTGCAATCCTATGTGTTGTCGATGTATTCGGGGCGTGAATTCGTGCGCCGCGCGCAAGAGTTGGGCGCGCGGGGGTTTGTCGCCAAGGAAGACGTGGGGCAGGAGTTCATCGCGATCCTGCGCGCCGAAGGGGCGGGCTTTGCCATGAGCAGTTCTGCCGGGACATCATCCGCCGAAGAAGCGCGGTTTCCCGTCCCCGGCGATGCGCCGCGTGATCTGAGCGTGCTGACCCATACAGAGCGCAAGGTGTTGGTGCTGCTGGCCGAGGCGAAATCGAGCGATGAGATCAGCGAGGTGCTGGGTGTCTCACCCCGGACGATCCACACACACCGGCAGAATATCCGGCAAAAGCTGGATCTGCGCGGGGCCAATTCGCTGGTCACTTTTGCGGCGGCGCACAAGTCGCAGATCATCAGCGGGTAGAGGCCCGTTAGGGCCTGACGCCGCGCTGCTATCGCATATCGCCCCCACCTGCCCCTAGCTTTCTGGTGTCCGCCCCGGCACGATGCCGGAAAGATGGACAGGAGACCGCGATGACCACCTATTACGACGATCTGGAGACCCGGGATATGCAGACCAGGGAGGCTGCACAGACCGCGGCCCTGTTGGAGCAGATCAAACGGGTGGAGGACGCTGACCGGTCTTGTCTGGCAGGCGGGGATCAGGTCGCTGCCCTTGGCGATTTGCCCCGCCTGTCGGTGCTGCGCAAAAGCCAGCTGGTGGCATGGCAGGCCGAAGACCCGCCCTTTGGTGGCATCCCGGTGCAAAACATCAGCCATGTCTTTCAAAGCCCCGGACCGATCTACGAACCGGGCGGCAATAGTCACGACTGGTGGCGGTTCGGGCGGTTTCTGCATGCCTGCGGGATTGGCAAGGGCGATGTGGTGCAGAACTGCTTTGGCTATCATCTGACGCCAGCGGGTACGATGTTTGAAAACGGCGCGCGCGCGGTCGGGGCGACGGTTTTGCCGGCCGGTACCGGCCAGACCGAATTGCAGGTGCAGGCGGCGCAGGCGGCGGGTGTGACGGCCTATGCGGGCACGCCGGATTACCTGAAGGTGATTCTTGAGAAGGCCGATGAAATGGGTGTCAGCCTTGGGATTACCAAGGCGGCGGTGTCGGGTGGGGCGCTCTTTCCCAGCTTGCGCGACTGGTACGCGGAGCGCGGCATCACCTGTTTGCAATGTTATGCCACGGCTGATCTGGGCATGATCGCTTATGAGACGATGCCGGGTGAAGGCATGATCCTGGACGAAGGCGTAATCGTGGAGATCGTCACCCCTGGCACCGGCGATCCGGTCGCGGCGGGCGATGTGGGCGAGGTGGTCGTGACCAGCCTGAACCGTGACTATCCGCTGATCCGCTTTGCCACCGGCGACATGAGTGCCGTGATGGAAGGCGCCAGCCCGTGCGGGCGAACAAACACCCGCATCAAGGGGTGGATGGGCCGTGCGGATCAGACCACCAAGATTAAGGGGATGTTCGTACGCCCCGAACAGGTCGCAGCACTTGTCGCCAAGGTGGGCGCTGACCGCGCCCGCGTGATTGCCGACCGTCAGGGTGAGACCGATACGATGGACGTGCAGTTTGAAGGGGAAAATCTGGACACCGCGGCCCTTGCGGCGGCGGTCAAGGATGTCCTGAAATTGAAGGGTGAGGTCACGGTGGCCGCACCCGGTTCTTTGCCGCGCGATGGCCTTGTGATCGAGGATCGCCGGACTTACGAGACCTGAAGAAAGAAAGGGTGCCAACATGCGCCGATTGTTCCTGACAACCTGCCTGAGCTTGGGGTTCAGCCCTGCATTTGCCGATGATGCGGCGTTGATCCTGGGGATCGAACGTTACGAGCAATTGGACCGCGTGGTGCAAGGCGCGCTGGCGACCCGGTCAGGGGCGGCGCTGGAGCAGGCGGGCTTCACCGTCTACGCGGGGGCTAATTCCGACAAGGACGCGCTGCGCGCGCTGGCCGAAGGGTTCCAGTCAGAAGTGACCAATGCCGACCGGTTGGTGGTGTCCCTGACGGGTCGGTTTGCCAATGACGGCACGCGCACATGGTTCATGGCCAGCAACATCGCGGCGCCCAAGCTTTTCAAGGTCATGGACCGGTCCATTGCGATCGAGACGGTGCTGCATCTTCTGGCGCAGGCCCCCGGTCAGGCGGTGCTGCTGCTGGGGGAAGAGGCGGGCGACGATGACACCTATGACGGGCCGCTCAGGGCGGGGATCGCGCCACTGGACATCCCGCAGGGTGTCACCGTGATCCGGGGTCGCCCCGGTGCTGTGGCTGAATTGCTGGAAGATACGGTTGTTGCACCGGGCGAAGACCTGTTGCGGCAGGCGCGGCGCACGCGTGGTGTGCGGATCGAAGGATTCCAGCCCGCGGCCTTGGTGATGACGCCACAAGGCACGCCGCCGCAGGAACCGGCCAATACCACCGGGGCAGGCACCAACCGCGTGTTGGATGAAACCGCTTGGGGCGAGGCAGCGGCCCAGGACAGCGCACAGGGCTATCTGGCCTATATCGCGCGGTTCCCCAAGGGCCGGCATCTAGAAGAAGCCCGCGAAAAGCTGGCTGAAATCCGTGCTGAACCCAATCGCGGGGCGCGGTTGGCAGAAGAGGCGCTGGAGCTGAGCCGTCAGGCGCGGCGCGCCATTCAACGCGACTTGAACGTGCTGGACTACAACACGCGCGGCATTGACGGGATCTTTGGGCCGGGCACCCGGCAGGCGATCACCAATTGGCAGCAACAAAACGGGCTGAGCCAGACCGGATATTTGAACGCCAATCAAATCGTGCGTTTGGACGGGCAGGCCAGCCGCCGCGCGGCCGAGCTTGAAGCCGCCGCCGAACGCCAGCGCGCCGCAGAGGAACGCCGTGACCGCGCGTTCTGGGAAGAAACCGGCGCGCGCGGCGACGAGGCCGGTTTCCGCGCCTATCTGGGGCGTTATCCTGACGGGATGTTCGCCAATCGTGCAAATGAGCAGTTGCAGGTGATTCAAGACGCCAAGCGGCAACAGGCCCGCGCCGAAGAGCGCGCCGTTTGGGACCGCGCCCGCAACCGCAACACACCCAATGCCTATCGCACCTATCTGGAGCAATACCCGCGCGGTTCCTTTGTGGGCGAGGCGAACGATCGGATCAGGATCTTGCAGCAGGACAACAACAATGCCGCAGACCGCCAACAGGCCGAGGCGGCAGAGCAGCAGCTTGGGCTTGATCCGATTACGCTGCGCCTGATCGAGGCGAAATTGCAGCAACTGGGCCTGGAACCCGGTGCCGTGGACGGGCGGATTGACAACCGGACGCGCCGCGCGATCCGCCGCTACCAGCGCGACCGCGAACTGGACCGGACCGGATATCTGAATCAGGCCACCGTATCGCGGCTGTTGCGTGATGCCTTCCGTTAGGATTGCGCCGCTGGCCGAAGTTCCTGCGCAGCAGGGCGCCGTGGCGGACCTGCTGCGGATCACCTGGCCGGACTACTATGGGCCAGGTGGCAGAGGTGATGCCGCGGCCGATGTCGCGGCGCGCAGCAGGACCACGGGGTTGCCGATTGGCTTTGTGGCGCTGGGCGGTGGGGTGGTCGGTACGGCGACCCTTGACGCCCAGAGCTTTGGCGCAACTGACGCCGCGACTGGTCCTTGGCTGATCGGATTGGCGGTCGCGGTTGACGCGCGCCAGAGCGGCATTGGCAGCGCGCTGGTCGCCGCAGCGGAAGCGCATGCCACCCAGTCCGGTGCCAAAGCCATTTATGCCACCACCCGCCGCGCGCAGGGTCTGCTTCTGCGCCGCAACTGGGTGGCGCAATACGTCGTAACGGATGATGCCGGGCTGGACTGGCAGGTCTTGTCCAAGGCGCTTTAGCGGCGCGCACGCCCCGTGCCCTGCCAGCCGATGATGTTGAGCAAGGCAAAGATCACCGCGGCAACGCAGACGATTGTGGGCCCGGCGGGGGTGTCAAAGACATAAGCGCCCTGCAGCCCCGAAATGGCCGAGATCGCCCCAATGGCCGCGGCGATGGCGGCCATCGCCTCTGGCGTGCGGGCAAGACCACGGGCGGCAGCGGCGGGTATGATCAGCATCGCGGCGATCAGCAGGACACCGACCACCTTGATCGCGACGGCAACCGTGATCGCCAACGCCAGCGTCAGCACAAGCTGTTCGCGCTTGGGGTTGAGGCCGCTGGCATAGGCCAGTTCTTCGTTCAGGGTCGAGGTCAGAAGTGCCGTCCAGCGCCACAGGATCAGCGCCACGACCAGCGCGGCACCACCCCAGATCACCAGCAGATCGGTGCGCGACACCGCAAGGATGTCGCCGAAAAGGTAGGCCATCAGGTCAATGCGAACGCCCGACAGAAACGACACCGCGACCAGACCAAAGGCGAGTGCGGAATGCGCCAGCACCCCAAGAAGTGTGTCCATCGCATAGCCGCGCCCGGCAAGAAGTGTCACGGTCAGCGCCATGATCAGTGCCACCAGCAACACGCCGGGGAAGATCGACGCCTCGAACGCCAATGACAGGGCCACCCCAAGGATCGCGGCATGGGCGGTGGCGTCGCCGAAATAGGCCATGCGCCGCCAGACGACGAAACAGCCCAATGGGGCCGCCGCAAAGGCCACACCGACGCCTGCAAGCATGGCGCGTGTCATGAAGTCATCAAGCATTATTCGGCGGCCTCGTGGCTGTGGTTGTGGCTATGATCATGGTCATGGTCATGGTCATGGTCGTGCCGGTAAAGCGCCAGCGCCCCGCCTGTGCCCGTCCCAAAGAGCGCGCGGTATTCCGGCGCAGAGGCGACAACCGCAGGGGCGCCTTCGCAGCAGACGTGGCCATTCAGGCAGATGACGCGGTCAGATGCGCTCATCACCACATGAAGTTCATGGCTGATCATCAGGACGGCACAGCCGGTGTCATGGCGGACCTGCTCGATCTGGCGGTAAAACGCAGCAGAGCCGGGTTGATCGAGGCCCTGTGTTGCCTCGTCCAGCAGCAGGACTTCGGGTTGGTTTATCAGCGCGCGGGCCAGCATCACGCGCTGGAACTGGCCGCCCGAAAGCTGCGACATCTGCCGGGTCCGCAGGTCGGGAACGCCAGCAGCGTCAAGTGCGGATTGGCAGGCGCTTTTGGTGACGCCACCGGTCAGACGCATGAACCGTTCGACCGTGATCGGAAGGGTCGGATCAATATGCAGCCGCTGTGGCACATAGCCGATCCGAAGCCCCGGTTTGAGGTCAATCGTGCCGGTCACTGGCGGGGTTGCACCGATGATCGCCCGCAAGAGGCTGGTCTTGCCCGAACCATTGGGACCGACAATCGTCACGATCTCGCCCGGTTCAAGATGCAGGGCAACGTTGCGCAGCACGGTATTTGCACCGTAGGCGATGTGCAGGTTCTTGACGGAAATCAGGCTCATGCGTCGATCTTGCCCACACAGGCAGGGCAGACGCCTTCGGCCTCGACCACGGTTTTTTCGATCTGGAACCCGGCCGCGCGTGCGGCATCGCCAAGCGCCCCTTTGGCGGGTGCTGACTGGGCCTCGGCCACGGCATCACACAGGCGGCAGATCATGAATGCGGGGGAATGCGCCTCACCGGGGTGGGCGCAGGCAACAAAAGCGTTCAACCGCTCGATCTTGTGGACAAAGCCGTTTTCGGCCAGGAAATCGAGCGCGCGATAGGCGACGGGCGGTTGCGAGCCGAAGCCCGCGTCACGCAACAGATCAAGGATCGTATAGGCCCCCAGCGCGCGGTGTTCCTGCAACAAGATCTCTAGCACCTTGCGGCGGACCGGTGTCAGCCGCAGGCCTTCGGCAGCACAGCGTGTCTCTGCCGCTTTGAGCGCCTGACCCACGCAGGCCGCATGGTCGTGCTTTTCAAAGCCAACCGGCGCGGGCTTTGGGGCAGATGTGCCAAGAGGCTCACTTGTCATGTTATTCCATATCATTTAAGAGGCGCGTAACGTTATAAAATCACACAGGGTTCCCAATGTCCAGAATGCGCGCTTCACTCTCTGCAATTGCCACTTTGATGGGTGGGACGGCCATGGCCGATGTCCCCAATGTGGCCGTCGACATCGCGCCAGTGCATGCACTGGTCGCGCGGGTGATGGAGGGCGTCGGCACGCCGGACCTGATCGTCGCCCCCGGCGCGTCACCGCATGAATACAGCCTGCGCCCGTCCGAGGCATCGGCGCTGCAAGACGCCGACATCGTCGTATGGATGGGTCACGACCTGACCCCGTGGCTGGAAGACGCGATCGACACGCTTGCGGCCGATGCCAGCGTCATGTCCTTGCTTGAAGCCGACGAGACGACGTTGCTGGATTTCCGCGAAGGCGCGTTGTTCGAGGCGCATGAGCACGACGAGCATGACGAGCATGATGAGCACGATCACGATGATCACGATGACCATGCCGAGGATGATCATGAAGACCACGCAGAGGACAAGGACGACCATGATCACGACGATCATGATGAGCATGCGGAAGATGCGCATGACCATGACGAAGATGAGCATGACCATAAAGAACACGCCGAAGCGGACGGCCATGATGATCACGATCATGATGACCACGACGATCATGCAGACGGCGAAGACAAGCATGACGACCACGATCACGGCGCGCATGCAAAGGATGATCACGAAGATCACGACCATGATGATCATGCGGACGCTGGTGGCCATGAAGGACATGATCATGGGGAACATGATCCGCACGCATGGCTGTCGCCCACAAATGCAACCGCTTGGCTGAACATCATCGCAGCAGAGCTGTCAGCGGCGGATCCTGACAATGCAGGCGCTTATTTCGCCAATGCAACGGCAGCCAAAGCCGAGTTGGAGGAGCTGTCAGCCGAGGTGAATGCGATCCTTGAACCGGTGCGCGGCGAAAACTTCGTGGTGTTCCACGACGCCTATCAGTACTTCGAGGTTGATTTCGATTTTCCCGCCGCGGGAGCGATCTCGCTCAGCGACGCAACTGATCCAAGCCCCGCGCGGATCGCCGAAATTCAAGAGCGAGTGCAGGATCAAAACGTGGCCTGCGTCTTGTCCGAGCCGCAGTTCAATCCGGGTCTTGTCGCGACAGTGCTAGAGGGGACAGATGCGCAGACCGCCGTGATCGACCCGCTTGGCGCTGACCTAGAACCCGGCTCTGCGCTTTATGCACAAGTGATCCGCAACATGGCCAAAACTCTGGCCGGCTGCCTTTAGGCAAGTCTTGCGCCGTGGACGCAATCGTTTCGGTTGCGGCCACGGCGCTGCGGCAGTTCGGGATTGTCGTCTTGTGCTCAAATGATGTTATGATATTACGTAACGAAAGTGGAGAAGCAGATGCCGACTGACACACCATCCCGCCCCTCAGCGACCACTGACCTGCGTGTGCCTGTGACCTTGCTGACCGGCTTTCTTGGGGCGGGCAAGACAACGCTGTTGAACAAGGTGCTGGCAGATGCGTCATCGGGGCGTATCGCGGTGATCGTCAACGAATTCGGCGAAGCGGAGCTGGATCATGATTTGATTGCCGCGGTCGAGGATGACGTGGTGCTGATGCAGTCGGGCTGCCTGTGCTGTTCGATCCGGGGGGATTTATCCAAAGCCATCGCTGACATGTTAAAACGGCGTGCGGCGGGTCGCTTTGATTTCGAGCGGATCGTGATCGAAACCACAGGTATCGCAGAGCCGGGCCCGATCCTGCAAACGATACTGATGGATGTGATACTGGCCCGCAGCACCCGGATGGATGGTGTCGTGACAGTGGTCGACGCAGCGAACGGCCCAGAGATACTGGATACGCAATTCGAGGCCGTCAATCAGGTGGCGATGGCCGACCTGATTCTGCTGAGCAAGACCGATCTGGTCGATGCCCCCGCGGTGACCGGACTGACAGCCCGTTTGCGCGGGTTGAACCCCACTGCGCCGATCATCGCGCAAGATGCGGGACCTGTCGCATCGGCACGGATGTGGGGACTAAGTGGTCTGCGGCGCGACGTACCGTTGCGGGACGCCATTGTATGGACCACGCCTGCAGCGACGCCCGCACCCGCGCTTGACCCGTTGGCCAATCTGTCCGGCCTGTCGAGCCCCAAACCGGAGCAGGCCCGGATCGCCCCCCATGACAACCGCATCGTCTCGGCCTCGGTCGAGGTTCCGGAACCGCTACAGGACGAAAACTTCAACCGCTGGCTTGAGACGTTGATGGCCCTGCGGGGCAGCAACATTCTGCGCACCAAAGGGATCGTCTTTCTGGACGGCATAGAGAAGCCGTTTGTGTTTCATGGCGTGCAAAAGCTTTTTAACCCGCCTGTGCCGCTGGATACTTGGGCTGGCGGTCCGCGCACCTCGCGCATTGTTGTGATTGGCCGCGATATGGCGGCGGCAGAGTTGCAGGACAGTTTTCGCCTGCTGCGGGCCGGCCAACACCGCAAGACCACAACCACTCAGGACGCTGATGCATGACGCATCTTCGGCTCTGCTGAGCCACACAATTCCTATCGTATCGGAGACCCCACCATGACTGATACTCGCCTTCCCGTCACTGTTCTGTCTGGTTTTCTGGGCGCAGGTAAGACCACCCTGTTGAACCGTGTGCTGAACAATCGCGAAGGGCGTCGGGTTGCCGTGATCGTGAATGACATGTCCGAAGTGAATATCGACGCTGATCTGGTCCGTGCCGACACCGAGCTGAGCCGCACCGATGAGACGCTGGTCGAGATGTCAAACGGCTGCATCTGCTGCACGCTGCGTGACGATCTTTTGCAAGAGGTGCGCAAGCTCGCAGATGCGGGGCGTTTTGACTATCTGTTGATTGAATCGACTGGCATCTCTGAACCGTTGCCAGTTGCGGCGACTTTCGATTTTCGTGACGAAGGCGGTGACAGCCTGTCGGACGTTGCCAAGATCGACACGATGGTCACGGTCGTGGATGCTGTGAACCTGCTGCGGGATTATGCCAGCCATGATTTTCTGCACGACCGGGGCGAGGTTCTGGGCGACGAGGATGAGCGCACGTTAGTGCATCTGCTGACCGACCAGATCGAATTTGCCGACGTGGTGATCCTGAACAAAACTGCAGATGCCGGGGCAGAGCGGACCGATGCGGCCCGCAAGATCATCCGCAGTCTGAACGCTGACGCCAAGATCATCGAGACCAATCATTCGGATGTGCCGGCTGATGCGATCCTCAACACAGGTCTGTTTGACTTTGAAAAGGCGCACGAGCATCCGATGTGGGCGAAAGAGCTTTATGGGTTTGCCGATCATGTACCGGAAACCGAAGAATATGGTGTAACCTCTTACGTCTATCGCGCGCGGCAGCCGTTCATCCCGGAACGGATCATGGAAGTTCTGAATAGCGATTTGCCAGGCGTGATCCGGGCCAAGGGGCATTTCTGGATCGCGACGCGGCCCAATTGGGTCGCCGAATTTTCGCTTGCCGGGGCATTGTCGAGCGTGACCCCGCTGGGCACGTGGTGGGCATCAGTCCCCGAAGATCGCTGGCCGACACATGACAGCGCGCGTCAGTATATTCAGGCCCATTGGCAGGACCCGTGGGGTGATCGCCGCCAAGAGATCGTGTTCATTGGGGCCAATATCGACTGGCCAGCCTTGAAGGCGCGGCTCGATGGGTGTCTGGTGCCTGCGCTGGCAGCCGCTGGCCCCGACACGTTGCCCGACTTCCCTGATCCGTTCCCGGTCTGGCGTCGCGCTGTAGACGCTGCATAACCGTGTCAGTCATCGCTGCCATTTGCCGGAATCGGTGAGAGACTGCTGGCGCTTGACCTCAGCCGAGAGGATTGGGACAGGGATGGTCAGCCGGTCGGAACCGCCTGACCGGTCCCGTCAAGGTGCCGGAATATAGCGTTCCATCAGGACGCGCACGGTGCCTTGCCCGGCATCAAGCTGTTTCACCGCCAGCAAGAACCCGCCAGAGGTCACGCGCGCAGCGATCATGCTATCAAGGCCGCCAGCGTTGTCATCGTTGATGGCGATCTGGCGGCCCAGATCATCATAAAGCGCGATCCAGGGGTCCACACCGTTGCCTGCGCCAATCGCCTCGATCAGCAAAAGGCCGGGTTGGGCGACGTCAAAGCTGAACCATGTGGCGGCGTCGGTGACTTGCTGGTCCGTACGCAGGCGGTTTGACAGGCTGCCCAGATCGGTGATTGCGACGGTTCCGTCCATCGGGGGCGCAGCCTCGCCGCTGGCATAGAGCGCGGCAATCGCAGCTTGCGGGTCATAGACCGCGACGCCCACGTCAATGGGCAGGTCCTGATCATCCAGTGCCGCAACTTCCAGGCAGTAATCACCGGCTGCCAGACCTTCGGTGAAATCCAACTGGCTGTTGAGGCCGTTGAAATCATCGTTTTCACCGATGATGTCGCCTGCGGCGTTGCGCAGGGTGATGACCGGGTCGGCGCTTTCATTGGCGGCGGTGACCGAGATTGCGGTGTCGGTCGCAAGGGTGAACGACCAGAACGGGGTTTCGTTCACGCTGGCCGATGCGGCCAGAGGGCCATCCAGCGTGCCAAGCGGGCGCGCCTCTGCACAGCTGCCAGATGCAGCAGCGGGGCTGGCAGATGGGCTGTCGGACACGCCAGCGGTCAGAGCCTCGTGGTTGGACAGGCCAACGCGGACAAAGGCAGTCATCGGAGAGCCGTCATAGCTGGCCATCGACACGCAATAGGTGCCCGCATCCAACGACAGTTCGGCGCGCGCGGCCCCGTTGCCGCCCGAATCATCGTCAGAGGTGACGATGTTGCCGCCAGCGTCCAGCAGATCAAAGGCCGGGTCGCCATTGCCGCGGCCCGCAGCCTCGACCCGGACATCGGCGGGGGACGACAGGGTAAAGAGCGAGACATGCTGGTTGCCCGAGAGCACCAGGGCCATTTGCTCGCGGTAGCCGTCAGCGGTGGCGATGTCTGACCCGGCCTCTGAGCCGCCAATCCAGGTGCCGTCGGTTCCGGCCCCGCCGCAGATGTCCTGCGCCTGTGCGGCCCCGGCGGTCAGGGCAAGCGCGCTGGCGATCATGGCGTGTCTGGGAATGTTGAACATGAGAGACCTCTTTGTCTTAAACTGAATTGCGGTCAGCCTAGGGCCAAATGCCTGTTCAATCTACCCGCCATTCCCGCAGGTTTTGCGCAAAAGAAAAGGGCCGCACCCCGAAAGGTGCGGCCCTTTTGATCTGATGTCGCGGCGGTTTAGCCCTGGCGGGCTTTGAACCGGCGCTGCGTCTTGTTGATCACATAGACGCGGCCCTTGCGGCGCACGATGCGGCAATCGCGGTGGCGCTGCTTGAGCGAGCGGAGGGAGTTGCGAACCTTCATGGGTTGCTTCCTTATCTCTGTCGCGGCGCGCGGATTGCGCCGAAGTTGCGTGTCTGGCCCCAGATGGGACCGGCGAATTCTGGTGGACGATACTGGGATCGAACCAGTGACCCCTTCGATGTCAACGAAGTGCTCTACCGCTGAGCTAATCATCCATGTCCTGTACGAATCGGCGTCCCATAACGAAATAGGACGCGGGTTGATCCGCGTCGGTCAGGTGGGTCTATAAAAGGATCGCATCTGGGGATCAAGGGCTTTTGGTATTGAACCGAAACGCGCTAGGTTAGGGGCAGGAAGGGCGAATTTGATGCGCCAGATGGCATATGAACTAAAGCATCCCAAAGACCGCACGACCAGTGTGGTTTTTGCCTCGCCGCACAGCGGGCGGGATTACCCTGCGTCGTTTCTGGCGCGTGCACAGTTGAACGAACATGAAATCAGGTCGTCGGAGGATGCATTTGTCGATCAGCTGTTTGACACCAGCCCCGATCACGGTGCGCCGTTTCTGACTGCGCGTGCGCCGCGCGCCTATGTGGACCTGAACCGCGCCCCCGAGGAGCTGGACCCTGCACTGATCGAAGGCGTGCGCAGGTTGTCACACAATCCGCGCGTCGCCAGCGGGCTGGGCGTGATTCCCCGCGTGGTCAGCAATGGCCGCCCGATCTATCGCGGCAAAATCTCACTCGAGCAGGCGCACGGGCGGATCACGCAGTATTGGCGGCCCTATCACGATCAGTTGCAGACCCTGCTGGACGAAAGCCGCAATACCTTTGGCGAGGCCGTGCTGGTTGATTGCCATTCGATGCCGCACGAGGCGTTGGACAATGTGGGCACTGCTGGTGCGATGCGCCCCGATGTGGTGCTGGGTGACCGGTTTGGTGCCGCCGCCGCCAGCGCCATCGTCGAACAAATCGAAGCCGCGTTTGCGAGCGCAGGCCTGCGTGTGGCGCGCAATATGCCCTTTGCCGGGGCCTATATCGCGCAGCACTATGGTCGCCCGTCGCGCCGCCAGCACGCCGTCCAGATCGAAGTGGACCGGGCATTGTATATGAACGAGCGGACGATGATGCCCAATGGCAACTTTGCCGCCTTCCGCGCCCTACTGGGTGGGGTGATCGCGGAGATCGCAGAAATCGGCCGCACCACACCGCAGCGGGTCGCGGCCGAATAGGGCGAGCCATTTGCCCGCCGACCCTAGCCAAGCACTACGATATCGGACTGACCGGCCTTGCGGCGCAGCGCGTGCGTCTCTGCCAGGTCGGGATCGTTGATCCAGTTCTGTGCCGATTGAGTGTCGGGAAACGTGAGCACGGCGACCGTGTCGGTCAGTGTTGGTGTGCCATCAATCGCTATAAGGTTGCCACTGGCCCCCGCGACCGCGCCACCATGGCGGGCCAGTGCGGGTCCGGCGAGTTCGCGGTAGGCGGCAAGGCTTTCAGGGTCGGCGATGGTCAGGTGTGCAATTGCGTAGGTCATGGGTATCTCCTGTGTCTGGTCCAACTGACCTAACCAGCAGACCATCATGCGTAAACGCGTGCATATGCATTCACAATGTGCAAGAACGCATGTATGGCAATCAGTTGGGATGACTTGCGCACAGTTCTGGCGCTGGTGCGGGGCGGCACGCTGGCGACGGCTGCTGCAGAGCTGGGCGTGGCCTACACCACTGTTGCCCGCCGCGTTGCCCGCGCAGAGACAGCGATGGGTGTGACGCTGTTTGAACGGTTGGCCGAAGGGTATGTGCCAACTGAAACGGCACAACTGGTTGCAGAACATGCCGCAACAATGGAGCAATCGCAGGACGCGTTGCTGCGCGGGGTCTCTGGCAGGGACAAACGCTTGACCGGGAGGTTGACGGTGACCGCGCCGCAACTGCTGATCGGACCCGCAATGGGCAAAGCCATTGACGCCTTTTGTAAGGCCTACCCGGATGTGGCGCTGGATGTGCGGGCGACGAATACGCCGCTCGACCTCACCCGGCGCGAGGCTGATCTTGCCGTGCGGATCAGCCGCGACCCCGGAGACAGCCTGATGGGTTTGCGGTTGGCAGAACAGCAGACCGCCGCATTTGCCGCCCCCGACCTCGCGGATCGCCTGTTGCAGGACAAGTCGGTACCTGTGGAATGGCTGATTTATGCGGACTACGACGTGGTGCCCAAAGCGGTTGACCGAAGCTGGCCGGATCACCGGGTCAGGATACGGTTTGACGATATGGTGGCGATTCTTGGTGCGGCCAGGGCCGGGCTGGGCGTGGCGCGGCTGCCGTTCTTTCTTGGCCGCACGACACCGGGATTGGTGCAAATCTCGGTCTTGCCGCCACAGCCTTACATGGACATCTGGGTGGTGGCGCATCGGGACGTCTGGCCCTCAGCCAAGGTCACGGCCTTCCGGGATATCCTGTCGGCCCAGATGCGGGCCGACAGGGCGCTTTATGTCGCCTGAGCCATTTCGGTGGCGAAGAAATCCTCGGCGTCGTCAACTTCAACTAACCGCCGCCGGTCGATGAGCCAGAAGCGGTTGCCGACATTGCGCACGAAGCTGCGGTCGTGGCTGACCAGCAGGCAGGCCGCACCGTGGTGGATCAGCTCTTCCTCCAGTGCTTCTTGCCCTTCGATGTCTAGATGGTTGGTCGGTTCATCCAGCAGATAGAAATTGGGGTTGGTCAGGCGCAGCACCAGCATCGCAAGCCGCGCCTTTTGCCCGCCCGACAGACGCCCCAAAGGCACATCCTGCATCTGGTGCACCACGCCGGCGCCGGCCAGCAATCCGCGCGCGCGTTGATCGCCCACGTCGAACCGTGTGGTGATCACGGTCATCGGGCTGTCGGCAAGGTCAAGCTGGCTCAGGTGTTGATCCGCGTAGCCCGACACCACGGTCGGTGCGGATTTGACCGGGCTGTCGCCGCCTGAAAGGGCTGCGTTGATCAGGTTCACAAGCTGGGTCTTGCCCGTGCCATTGGCCCCGAGCAGTACCACGCGGTCGCCCGGTGTGATCCATTTCTGCCCCGTGCTATAAAGCGGGCGATCATCGGGCGTTGTGACCGCCACATCATCCAGCGTGATCAGCGCCTTGGCATGGGTGCCCGCGTTGACCAGCCTGATGTCGCCTGCTGATTGCTCCTGATGGGCGGGCTTGGCCGCCGCTTCCATCTTTTCGGCCCGTTCGGTCAGTTGTTTGGTCTTGGTAATTAACAAGTCGGAACCGGAGTTGATTCCGATATTCTTGAGCTTGGCGGCCTGTTTGCGCAGTTGCGTGGCCTTGTTGAGGTCATTGGCAAAGCGCCGGGCATCAGCGGCGTCGGCTTCTTCCAGTGCGGCCCGCGCACGGCTGAAGGACAGCGGAAAGTCGCGGCTGCGTTCGGCGCGCAGAAACAATGTGCGGGTGGTCACGGCATCCAGAAACGCCCGGTCGTGGCTGGTGATGATCACCGCGACATCGCGCGGCAGGCCCGCCAGCCAGTCCTGAAGCAGCGCGATCCGGTGCAGGTCGAGGTGGTTTGTCGGTTCATCCAGCAGCAGCACATCGGGTTCGGTGATCCAGGCAGCGGCCAAAAGGGCGGTGCGTTGCCAGCCGCCTGAAAGCTGATTCAACGGCTGGTGTTGCAGGTCGTATGGCACTGAGAGCGCGTCAAGGGCCACATCGACGCGCCAGGCCTCATAATCCTGCTGTTCAGGCGGAAGCGCCGCAAGAACGTGGTCATAAAGTGTGCGATCCAATGCGGTGTCAGGTACGTATTGCGCGACATGGCCGATACGCAGGCCCCGGGCGCGGGTGATCTCGCCCGTGGTGGCTTCGGTGTCGCCGGACAGGCAAGCCAACAGTGTGGATTTGCCACGTCCGTTGGCGGCGACGAGGCCCAGTCGGTCGCCCTTGTGCAGGGTCAGATCGAGGCCGGCGAAAAGAGGGTCAGCGAGCGTGACGCCGAGGTTGGTGATGTGAAGCAGGCTCATGTGGTCAGTCCATAGAAAGAAGTGCCGGGGACCGGCGATTGGGCTGACGAATTCTGGTCAGCCCTGCAAACGTGTTCGCAGGGCGTGACGGGGGCCGTGCTGAAGTCGGCGTGTTACTCTGCGCATCAGCGTGGGCCCTCCTTTTGTTGAGCGTTGCAATTGGGGCGATACTAAATCTCTTTGAAGAGATTTAAACAGAATTTTTGAAAATTCTGCGCCTAGCGGAGAGCGCGGCCTTTCATGATGGCATCTGCGCCGAATTTCGCGCGGATCTTATCGGCGGCACGTTCAGCCTCTGCCCGTTTGCCGGCATCAGGGTCCAGCAGATCACCTTCGCGGTCGGCGTCGGCATCGCCGGTGATGTCGCTGATACCCACCCCCAGCAGGCGGAACGGGCCACGGCCCGAAACCTGATCAAAAAGCCCGCGCGCGGTGCGATAGATCGTGTCGGTCAGTTGTGTCGGGTGCCGCAGGCTTTGCCGTTTGGACACCAGCTTGAAATCCGACGTCTTGAGCTTCAGCGTCACCACGCGGCCTGCCTTGTCCTTGGCTTTGGCCCGCGCGCTGACCTTTTCAGACATCCGCCAAAGGTGCCCATCAAGGATGTCGATATCGGCGGTGTCTTCGTTGAATGTCGTTTCATTCGACAGGCCTTTGACGGG
The DNA here is from genome assembly GCF_041103235.1 of Yoonia sp. R2331. Lineage (NCBI taxonomy): Bacteria > Pseudomonadati > Pseudomonadota > Alphaproteobacteria > Rhodobacterales > Paracoccaceae > Cognatiyoonia > Cognatiyoonia denitrificans. The sequence continues at coordinate 476,936 of NZ_JBGCUN010000002.1, forward strand.
CGTATGGGATGAGATGCGGCGCCCATCCTCGCCACGGGCAAGGGAGTAGAGCCGCTCGCCCATGCCGCCAAATCTGTCATGCAGGTCGCGGCGGTCCCAGCGCAGCAGATCATCAAAAGTGCGGATGCCCGCCTTGGCCATCGAATCCTGCGCCACAGGACCAATCCCCCAGATCAGGCGGACGGATTTGGGGCGCAGAAATGCGGTCGTCTCTTCTTTCCCGATGATCGAAAAGCCGCGCGGCTTATCAAGATCGGAGGCAACTTTCGCCAGAAATTTGTTGTGTGACAGCCCGATGGAGCCGGTCAGGCCAAGTTCGTCCTGCATCCGCTTGACCAGCCGGGCCAGCATGACGGCGGGGGGCTGACCGTGCAGCCGCGCGGTTCCCGACAGGTCCATGAACGCTTCGTCCAGGGACAGGGGTTCAACCACAGGGGTCAGCTCGTCCATCATCTCGCGGATTGCCTTTGAGGCCGCGACATAGGCGTCAAAGCGGGGTTTGACGACGATCGCCTCGGGGCAGAGCTTGAGCGCCTTGAACATCGGCATGGCGGATTTGACACCCTTGATCCGGGCGACATAGCAGGCTGTGGATACAACCCCGCGCCGTCCGCCGCCAATGATGACCGGTTTGTCGGCCAGGTCAGGATTGTCGCGTTTTTCGACCGATGCATAGAAGGCATCGCAATCCATGTGTGCGATGCTAAGGTCAAAAAGCTCTGGGTGTGTGGTGACGCGCGGACTGCGGCAGTTGGGACACCGGCGGGTGTCCTCAAAAGGTGTCAGGCAATCGCGGCACAGGCTGGGCATGGGATCAGGATAAGGGGTCGGCGGCATGGTCACAACAGAGCCGTTTTCAGGCAGCAAGGTCGCTCTGTTTCTGGGGGATCAGCTGTTGATCACGCTGCGCGACGATTTTGATCACATCCCCTTTCCTAACCTGTGGGATTTCCCGGGTGGCGCGCGCGACAACGATGAAACACCGTTTCAGACACTGGCCCGCGAGGTGATGGAAGAAGTCGGGCTGGTGCTGCCACGTGAGGCCATTTTGTGGGAAAGCGCGTTTCCGGCCGCCAACAACCCTGATGCACGTATCTGGTTTTTCGTGGCGCAAATGCCGGCCGGTACCGAGGCAGATATTGTCTTTGGGGATGAGGGGCAGGGGTGGAAACTGGTGTCGTTGGCGGACTTTCTGGAGATGAAGCAGGTTGTACCGACTTTCGCCGGGCGATTGCGGGTGTGGATGGCAGAAACAGGCGGTCTTTCAGAGGGTTAGACATCGCTGAGTTGGCTGAAATCAGGTCACATCGCTTGCGTGAAACGGCCACAATCGGATGCCAATACCATTGCGAGCAGGCGGGTTGGCGCATATATGGGCCCCAGACACAAAGGATTACAAACGATGCCGATTGAGCAACTTTTAGCGGATTTTCTGGGTCAGAATTTGGTTCTGATCCTTTTGGCAATTTTCATTGTCATTTGCATTCTGGCTGGTGTGCGCATCGTGCCGCAGTCGCAGAAGTTTGTGGTCGAAAGGCTTGGCCGTTTGCGGTCTGTGCTGGGGCCGGGCATCAACTTTATCGTGCCGTTTCTGGACCGGGTGCGGCACAAGGTGTCGATCCTTGAGCGCCAGTTGCCGACCATGGCGCAGGACGCGATCACATCGGACAACGTGCTGGTGCAGGTTGAAACATCGGTCTTTTATCGCATCATCGAGCCTGAAAAGACCGTTTACCGGATCCGCGATGTGGATGCGGCGATTTCGACGACAGTGGCGGGCATTGTCCGGTCAGAGATTGGCCGGATGGAGTTGGATCAAGTGCAAGCCAACCGCAGCCGGTTGATCGAAGCTGTGCGCGAACAGGTTGCCCAACAGGTGGATGACTGGGGGATCGAAGTGACGCGCGCCGAAATTCTGGACGTGAATCTGGATCAGGCGACGCGGGCTGCAATGTTGCAGCAGCTGAACGCCGAACGCGCACGCCGTGCGCAGGTGACAGAGGCCGAAGGCACCAAGCGGGCCGTGGAACTGCAAGCCGACGCAGAGCTATACGCTGCCGAGCAAGAGGCGAAAGCGCGCCGCGTGACGGCGGATGCCGAAGCTTATGCCACGCAGGTTGTCGCCGTCGCGATTGCCGAGAACGGTCTGGAAGCGGCGCAGTATCAGGTGGCACTCAAGCAGGTTGAGGCGCTTAATGCGCTGGGCAACGGCGAAGGCAAGCAGACGATTGTGCTGCCTGCCAATGCGATTGAGGCCTTTGGCGATGCCTTCAAGATGCTGAAAGGTGGGCGCTGATGCTGAGCGATCAATGGTGGGTCTGGATGTCAGCGGCGCTGGCAATGGCCACGCTTGAGGTGATCGTGCCGGGCTACATCTTTCTGGGCTTTGCCGCAGGTGCGTTCTTTGTCGGCGCGATGCTGCTACTGGGCCTGACCGGTATGTCGCTGCCGGTGATGTTGGTGATCTTTGCGGTCCTTTCGCTGATTGCCTTTCTGGCGCTGCGCAAGGTCTTTGGCCTGAAAAACGGTCAGGTGAAGATCTGGGACCGCGATATCAACGAATAACCTTTGGCGACGCAGATCTAGGGGGCGCGGCGGGGTAAACCCCGCCCTACCCAAGGGCCAAAGGTCGGCGCAGGGTTGCGCGTGTGCTAACGCGTCAGGCGGGGCGGTTCGAGGCTGCGTCGGGCGCGATGGGCCAGAATGTCTGACAGCAGCGCGGGACGCAGGGGTTTGCGGGTCTTGACCCGTGTCGGGACCGTCACGATCCGTCCAGCGTGGGGAAGACAGACCTGAGCCTGATAGGCCTGCGTGCGGGGGTCGTAATGCAGGTCGCGGATTTCCATCGGATAAGCCTTTCAGCGTTGTGTCCTACAACTCTGACGTATGATTCCTTACCAAAGTTTCACCACGGCTCGCGTTTTCGTGAATCGGCCTAGGCGTTGGGCCGCGCAGCCTGGGGCGAGACCATTTCAGCCAGAATGGCCTGTGCTGCCGCACGTGGATCGGCGGCTTGCCAGATCGGGCGGCCGACCACGATGTGATCGACGCCATCGGCAATCGCCTGCGCGGGCGTTGCCACCCGTTTCTGATCGCCCAGCTCCGCGCCAGCAGGACGCACGCCGGGGGTCACGATCAGCTTGCCTGTCGCCTCTGGCAAGGCGCGGATCAGCGCGGCCTCTTGCGGGGATGCGATGACGCCATCGGCCCCGGCAGACAAAGCCTTGCCCGCGCGTTCCTGCACCAGATCGGTGATCGCGCCCGCCTTGATGCAGGATGCATCCAGATCGTCACGGTCAAGCGAGGTCAGGATCGTCACGGCCAGAATCTTCAGGTTGCTGTCACCGGCCCCTTCTTTGGCCGCACGGACCACATGCGGATCGCCGTGCACGGTCAGAAAGTCGAGGTCGAATTGGCTGATGCCGCGCACTGCGGCCTCGACGGTGGCGCCAATGTCAAACAGCTTCATGTCCAGAAAGATACGCTTGCCGTGATCCTGCTTAAGCTCATTGGCCAGCGCCAGCCCGCCACCCGTCAGCATCCCCAGACCGATTTTGTAGAAATCAACGGCATCGCCCAGCTTTTCGGCCAGCGCCAGACCATCCAGAACGTTGGGCACATCGACGGCGACGATCAGGCGGTCATCTGACATTGGGCGGCTCCTTTCAAGGGTTCCGGGCGGGTCTAACCGGGCGGCGCAGAAGGGGCAAATGCAAATGACGCAGCCTGCGGGTTGCAAACTGCGCCATAGGGCTCGGTTGGGACGTATCCGAGCATCCGCCGGACTGACGCCCTGCGGATATTTCAAGCGCCCTTAGATGGACGCGTCTTTTGGTTCGCCGGTGCCTTTTGACAGGCCAACGACAGAAGCGGATTCAGCGTCATGCGCCCGCAGAAGCCTGATCGCCTTGGGCGACAGCGGGAACAATCGGTTGCCAGCAGACGCAGGTGCAGTGTTGTTGGGTGCAGATTGCATCGCTGGTTCCTATTGCGTCGTCATAGGGGAACTATGCTGATGCGTGGCTGGCGCGATAATGGGAAGAATGCACGCGCCTTCCCCCTTCTTGCAACACAGCGGAAGGGTGCCCATTTAGGGTGTGAGGCTCTTACGGGGTGTGCTGCGGATGCGGGCGCCCGGACCTGAGCGCTTGTAGAAGGAGAGAGACCATGAACTTGGACAAGTTCACAGAGCGGTCGCGCGGCTTTGTTCAGGCTGCACAGACCATCGCGATGCGCGAAAACCACCAGAGAATATTGCCAGAGCACCTTTTGAAGGCGCTGATGGATGACGATCAGGGGCTGTCGGCCAATCTGATCACCAAAGCCGCAGGCGACGCCGCTGCCGTCAGGCAGGCCGTTGATACGGCTGTGGCCAAGATCGCCAAGGTATCAGGCGGCGACGGGCAGGTGTTTGTCGACACCTCACTGGCCCGCGTGATGGACGAGGCTGAAAAGGTTGCGTCAAAGGCGGGCGATAGTTTTGTCCCTGTGGAACGGCTGCTGATGGCTTTGGCGATGATCAAATCCAAGGCCAAGGATGCGCTCGACGCAGGCAAAGTCACAGCGCAGGGGCTGAACGCTGCGATCAATGACATTCGCAAGGGGCGCACGGCCGATAGTGCCAGCGCCGAGGATGGCTATGACGCGCTCAAGAAATACGCGCGCGATCTGACCGAGGCGGCAGAGCAGGGCAAGATCGACCCGATCATTGGCCGGGATGAGGAAATCCGTCGCGCCATGCAGGTGCTGTCGCGGCGCACCAAGAACAACCCCGTGCTGATCGGGGAACCGGGCGTGGGTAAGACCGCGATTGCCGAAGGGCTTGCCCTGCGGATCGTCGATGGGGACGTGCCCGAGAGCTTGAAGAACAAAAAGCTGATGTCGCTCGACATGGGCGCGCTGATTGCCGGTGCCAAGTACCGCGGCGAGTTTGAAGAGCGCCTAAAGGCTGTTCTGAAAGAGATCGAATCCGCTGCCGGTGAGATCATCTTGTTCATTGATGAGATGCACACGCTGGTGGGTGCAGGCAAATCGGATGGCGCAATGGATGCGGCAAACCTGATTAAACCCGCACTTGCGCGGGGTGAACTGCACTGCGTTGGTGCCACGACCTTAGACGAATACCGCAAATATGTGGAAAAGGACGCGGCTTTGGCCCGGCGTTTCCAGCCTTTGATCGTGGAAGAACCCACCGTGGTCGACACGATCAGCATTCTGCGCGGGATCAAGGAAAAGTATGAACTGCACCACGGCGTGCGGATCTCTGATGCCGCGTTGGTGTCGGCGGCGACGCTGAGCCACCGCTATATCACTGACCGATTCCTACCAGATAAGGCGATTGACCTGATGGACGAGGCGGCCAGCCGGTTGCGCATGGAAGTGGACAGCAAGCCCGAAGAACTGGACGCGCTGGACCGTCAGATCATGCAGCTGCAGATCGAGCAGGAGGCCTTGAAGAAAGAGGACGACAAGGCGTCCAAGGATCGGCTGGAAAAGTTGACCGAGGAATTGGCGAACCTGCAGGACCGCGCGTCAGAGATGACCGCGAAATGGCAGGCCGAGCGCGACAAGCTGGAAGGCAGCCGCGAGCTGAAGGAACAGCTTGATCGCGCGCGGGCAGAGCTGGACATCGCCAAGCGGGAAGGCAACCTCGCCAAGGCCGGAGAGCTGTCTTACGGCGTTATCCCAGAGCTTGAGCGCAAGTTGTCAGAGGCCGAGGACACCGATGATCTGATGGTCGAAGAAGCCGTTCGGCCAGAGCAGATCGCTGAGGTCGTTGAGCGGTGGACCGGTATCCCGACCAGCAAGATGCTGGAAGGCGAGCGCGAAAAGCTGCTGCGCATGGAAGACGAGCTTGGCAAGCGCGTGATCGGTCAGCATGGGCCGGTACGTTCGGTGGCCAATGCGGTGCGCCGTGCGCGTGCGGGTCTGAATGACGAGAACCGCCCGCTGGGGTCGTTCCTGTTCCTTGGGCCAACCGGCGTGGGCAAGACGGAACTGACCAAGGCCGTGGCCGAGTACCTTTTCGACGATGACAACGCGATGGTGCGGATTGATATGTCAGAGTTCATGGAGAAACACGCCGTGGCCCGTCTGATCGGCGCGCCCCCCGGTTACGTTGGCTATGACGAAGGCGGTGTTCTGACCGAGGCGGTGCGGCGCAGGCCCTATCAGGTTGTGCTTTTTGACGAGGTCGAAAAGGCGCACCCGGATGTGTTCAACGTGCTGTTGCAAGTACTTGATGATGGTGTGCTGACCGATGGTCAGGGCCGCACTGTGGATTTCAAGCAGACGCTCATCATCCTGACGTCAAACCTTGGGGCGCAAAGCCTCAGCCAACTGCCGGACGGTGCTGACCCAAGCCAAGCCAAACGCGATGTGATGGATGCGGTTCGGGCGCATTTCCGGCCCGAGTTCCTGAACCGTCTGGACGAGACGATCATCTTTGACCGTCTGGCCCGCGAAGACATGGCCGGGATCGTCACGATCCAGCTTGGCCGGTTGGAAAAGCGTCTGGCAAGCCGCAACATCACGCTTGATCTGGATGATGGCGCGCTGAAGTGGTTGGCCGACGAAGGCTATGACCCAGTGTTCGGCGCGCGGCCATTGAAGCGCGTGATCCAGCGCGCCTTGCAGGACCAGTTGGCCGAGATGATTCTCGCGGGTGACGTTCTGGATGGTGCGACCGTTTCGGTCAGTGCCGGGGCCGATGGGTTGATCGTGGGCGACCGTGTCAGCGGGTCTCAGCGCAGCAAGCCCGATGATGCGGTTGTGCATTGATTGACCAGAACCGGCCCGTGTTTGCGCGGGCCGGTTTTCTTTTGGGCAATCGGCAAAGCACAGCTAGGGTGGCGGCATTGACAGGTCCAAGGATTTCACGATGCCGCCTTTTCCCCAGCCCGCTTTCAACTTTGATTTTGACCCCGACGCCGAAGTGACCGCCCTGCGCCAGTGGCGTGACACCCAGCCGGGGCGTGCGATCCCCGACAAACATGACGGCAGGCTGCTGCTGGGCAGTTGGAACATCGCCAATCTGGGCGACAGCGGGCAGGTCCGCGACGCGCGCGATCTGCCGCTGATGGCTGAAATTCTGGGCTGGTTTGACATCATCGCGCTGCAGGAAGTGAAGGAAAACCTTGGTGATCTGATGAAGATCAAGGCGATGATGCCGGGCTATGACGTTGTGCTGTCAGACCAGACCGGCAATGGCGAGCGGATGGTGTTTCTCTACGACGCCACCCGTGTGAACCGGCTGGCGCTGGTGGGAGAGATCGACATTTCACCCAAGGATCAGCGACATATCAAGATCCCCAACTCCACCCAGAAATTCACTGGATTTGACCGTGCCCCCTACATGGTGGCGTTTGAAAAGGATGGCTTTGTCCTGACGGTCGTGAACGTGCATCTGTTCTTTGGCTCATCCTCGCAGCGGTCGATCAATCGCCGCGCGTTGGAAACCTATGCCGTCGGGCGCTGGGGCGATCTGCGGCGCAAACGGGGCCGCGCGTTTTCGCACAATCTGGTGGTGATTGGTGATATGAATATGCCTGTGGCGGACGTGGGCGACGAAGTGTTCGAGGCGCTGACAAAGCGCGGTCTGCACATCCCCGAGCATCAGTCGCGGATCGGCACCACGATCACCGAAGGCAAGCATTACGACCAACTGGCGTTCTTTCCGGGTGACGCCGGCACCGCTTATGTGCAGGACGGGGTGTTTGATTTTGACGGGGCGGTCTTTGCGGATCTGTGGGATACGCGGACCGAGAAAGAGTTCGAGGCTTTTGTGCGCTATCACCTGTCAGATCACCGCCCGATCTGGGTGCAGTTCCGCACCGATTAGGGGCCGGTTGCCCGGCCCCCCAATGGCTACAGAATAAAGTCATCCTCTGTCAGGGAATGCAGGCGCGTCCCCGACAAGAAAATATCGGTGCCATCAAGATGGATCGTCGTGCCGCGCCAGCCGTCCGACAGGTTATGGGCCAGATCGGCGTAGCTTTCGATCCCGAAGGCGCTGAGGTCGATGGTGTCATTGCCGCGGCGGTCGAAATCGCTGATGACGTTGACGCCTTCGTCCTGCTTGAAGATGAAGGTGTCGCGCCCGCGCCCGCCCGTCAAAAAGTCAAAACCGGCGCCGCCCGAAATCTCATCATGGCCGCGTCCGCCCTTGATGACGTCGTTGCCGCCTTCGCCCTTGATCACATCGTGGCCTTTGCCACCCCAGACGAAGTCTCGCCCTGATCCGGCAAGCACAACATCATGACCCTTGCCTGCGAACACCACGTCCCAGCCACCTTTGGCGTCGATGTAGTCATTGTCACGACCAAGTTTGGTGATTGACCCCCGATCATCTCCGATCAAAAAGTCGACGTCATTCTTGCGCCCGCTTGATTGCAGGATGTCGATCGGGACAAGCACGCCATCAATCACATGCAGGACGCCGTTTGCGGCCTGAATATCTGTGGCAACTAGGTTGGGGTTCGCGAAGTCGGGGTCGCCGTCCACCAGTGCTGCGCCATCGCGGCCCAGATCAACGCCCAGAAGCGTTGGGATCTGATCCAGGGCCAGCACCTGGCTGGCCTGCAGGCTTTCGGGGGCCACGTGGTAAAGCAGGATGTTCGTGAGCAGCGGGATCGGGTCATCACCGTTCGACAAAAGACGTAAGGCATCGACGATATAGCCAAAGGCGTCCGCCTCGTTGTCACCTGTGAACCCAAGCGCCTGTGCCAGCCCGACAAAGGCCGCGTCATTCGGGGCAAAGACGGTAAGGTCTGCATTCGGGTCTGCCAGCGCGCCGGCCAGATCAGCGGCAACAACCGCCTCGCGCAGGATGTCAAAATCAGACAGATCATTGTCAAAGCCAGGGCCTGAGGCGACAGCGATGTCCGTGATTGTCGGTGCGTCGTTGCCGGGCAGATCAATCGGCAAGAGCACCTTGTCGATCACATGGACCACGCCATTGCTGGCCATGATGTCAGTGGCCACAAGCGAGGGGTCGATCAAATCGGGTTCATTGTCCACCAGCGTCGGCAGATCGGCAGTGATCGTCGGCCCCAGCGCGGTTGTCAGCGTTGGATCCGCGGCAATGTCAGCGGCTGTCTTGACCTCTGGTAAGACGTGGTACTGCACCACATCGCGCAAGGTCTCGGCGGGGACGTTGCCTGCCAGAAAACCCAGCACGGCGTCGGCATCAGCGGGATCGCCCGCAAACCCAAGATCGGCAGCCAAACTGCCAAAGGCCGCATTGGTAGGCGCAAAGACAGTCAGGGTGCCGGGGTTGGATAAGGTTGTCACAAGGTTGGTGCCCAGATTGGCATCAAGGAATTTGACAGCGCCCAGCAGCACCGAAAAGTCAGGGCCAGAGGCGATAGCGGCGATTGAAGGGTTCATGATGTGTCATCCTGTTGGGTAGGCCCGCGTCACAGACCAAGGAAAAAGGGCGCCCGCAGTATTGCGGACGCCCTTTTGCTGCGACGGGATCAGCTGGGTGGCAGGATCACCTTGTCGATGACATGGATCACGCCATTGCTGGCCTCGATGTCTGCTGTCACCACGGTGGCATCGTTCACCATCACACCGCCTTCGGTCATGATTGTGACGTCAGCACCGTTCACGGTTGCGGCCATCATCTCGTTCGTCAGATCACCTGACATCACTTTGCCTGCGACAACGTGGTAGGTCAGGATGTTTGCCAGCGCCTCGGGGTCTGCCAACAACCCTTCAACGGTGCCTTCGGGCAGGGCGGCAAAGGCGTCATCGGTGGGGGCAAAAACGGTGAACGGGCCTTCGCCCTTCAGCGTTTCAACCAGCCCTGCGGCCTCGACTGCAGCCACAAGGGTAGTAAAGCTGCCCGCCTCTACAGCGGTATCAACGATGTCCTTGGAATGACCATCGGCAAAGGCGGGGGCGGCCAGCGCGGTTGAAGCAGCGAGTGCAATAAACGTTCTGCGAAGCATAGGTATCTCCTGTTGATGTGCGTGCCTTGATTGGCAATGCAGCAATTACGGGGGGTTTTGTGCATCGGATCACCGGGGGATTTCGCCGAGTGGACTTGACGGATTGGCCGGTTCGCCTAAGCCAGCGGGTTTTGTGGTTTCCACTCAAATCGACGTGTAAATTCGTGAACACGGATGTGTCATCCGGGCAGACTTTGCCCGCGATCTGGCGCATGATCCGCAACAAAGGAGACGACGATGGCGATGTTTTCGGATTTCACGATCAACCTGATCCAAGGGATGGTGTTTCTGTTCGTCCTGCTGGTGGGTGCCGCCGCTTTGCTGGTGCTGGTTCTGTTTGTCATCGACCGCAGCCAGCGCGCTGATGCGATCCGCCGGAACTACCCGGTGATCGGGCGGTTTCGCTATCTGTTCAGCACGCTCGGCGAGTTTTTTCGCCAGTATTTCTTTGCGATGGACCGGGAAGAGCTGCCGTTCAACCGTGCGCAGCGGGACTGGATCAAACATTCCAGCAGCGGCAAGGGCAACACGGTTGCTTTCGGGTCGACCCGGAACCTTGCCGCGCAAGGCACGCCAATTTTCGTCAATGCCGCCTTTCCACCGCTGGATCAGCAGGTGGCGGCGACCGCGCCTTTGGTGATTGGTCCGGGCGCGCGAAAACCCTATGCCGCGCCGTCGATCTATAACCTGTCCGGTATGTCTTATGGCGCGATTTCAAAACCAGCGGTGCAGGCGCTGAGCCGGGGATCGAAGGCGGCAGGCATCTGGATGAACACCGGCGAAGGCGGGCTGTCGCCGTTTCACCTTGAAGGTGGTTGCGACATCGTCTTTCAGGTCGGCACGGCAAAATACGGCGTGCGGGATGCCGATGGCAACCTGAGCGACGACAAACTGCGCGAGGTAGCCGCGCACGATCAGGTCAAGATGATCGAGATCAAGCTGGCGCAGGGGGCCAAACCCGGCAAGGGTGGCATCCTGCCGGGGGCCAAGGTCACGCCCGAGATCGCGCAGATCAGGGGCATCAAGGTTGGCGAAAGCAGCATCTCTCCCAACAGGCATGTCGAGGTAGATGACTGGGGTGATCTATTGGATCTTGTGGCGCGGGTGCGCGATGTCACGGGCCTGCCGGTCGGGATCAAAACGGTGATGGGCAATGGCGATGCGTTCGAAGACTTGTTTGCGTTGATTAACGAGCGCGGCCAAGAGAGCGCACCGGATTTCATCACGCTAGATGGCGGTGAGGGCGGCACGGGCGCCTCGCCCATGCCGCTGATGGATCTGGTTGGCGTCTCGATCCGCGAGGCGCTGCCCTATGTCGCCAATCTGCGCGATCAGGCGGGGCTGCATGATCGGATCAGGCTGATCGCCAGCGGCAAACTGGTGAACCCCGGCGATGTGGCGTGGGCCATTTGTGCGGGGGCTGACTTTGTCACGTCGGCCCGTGGTTTCATGTTCGCGCTAGGCTGCATCCAAAGCCTGAAGTGCAACAAGAACACTTGTCCCACGGGTATCACCACCCACGATCCGCGGTTTCAAAAAGGTCTGGTTCCCGAAGACAAAGACAAAAAGGTCGCCCATTACGCCAAGACGATCATCAAAGAAGTTGAAACAATTGCGCATTCGGTCGGCGTCACAGAGCCGCGCCAGATGCGCCCCAAACACGTGCGGATCGTGCAATCGGACGGAAAATCAGTGCCTTTGGACGTGTTAGAGGCGCGTTACAACAATCTGGCGGCATCGTGACAAACACTTCACGCTTTTGACCCTATATACTCTGGCAACATCTAATGGAGTATTTGCATGGCCTATCGCTGGACCAACGACCTGACCCACGCTGACGTGACCCCGAAGGCCGCGTTCCTGAACCGCCGCCAGATCATTGCGGGCACAGTCGGGCTGGGTGCCATTGCGGCGGGCCTGCCTGCGGCGGCGCAAGAGGCGCTGGAGCCGAACACGCTGGAAGAGATCACCAGCTACAATAACTACTACGAATTCGGCACCGGCAAGAATGATCCTGCCGAAAATGCCCATCAGCTGCAGATTGATCCCTGGTCGGTGAAGGTTGACGGCATGGTGGACAACCCCGGTGAGTATGCGTTGGCGGACCTGCTTGATGGGTTGACGGTCGAGGAACGGATCTACCGGTTCCGCTGTGTCGAGGCGTGGTCGATGGTCGTGCCGTGGAACGGGATCGAGCTGGCCGATATCCTCAACAAAGTGGGTGTGCAGGCGGGGGCCAAATACGTGGCCTTTGAAACGGTCGTGCAACCTGAGAACATGATCGGCGTGCAGCGCCGCGTACTGGACTTTCCTTATGTGGAAGGCCTGCGGCTGGATGAGGCGATGCACCCGCTGACCATCATGGCGACGGGCATCTACGGCGAACCGATTGCGAAACAAAACGGCGCGCCGATGCGCCTGGTGGTGCCATGGAAATACGGGTTCAAATCGATCAAGTCGATTGTGCGCATCACCCTGACTGACGAAGAGCCGCCGACCAGCTGGAACGTCGCCAATGCGCGCGAATACGGCTTTTACAGCAATGTGAACCCGGAAGTGGACCACCCGCGCTGGTCGCAGGCAACCGAGCGCAAGATCGGTGGCGGATTGTTCGCCGCGCGGCAGGACACGCTGATGCTGAACGGTTACGCTGACGAAGTTGCGAGCCTTTATGCCGAGAAGCCGTTGAACGAGTGGTTCTGATGACATTGACCGACCGCATAAACGGCGCCCTGCGCCGGGTTCCAGCGTGGACTATATATATAGTGTTCGCCGTCTGGACCGGGTGGGAGTTCTGGAAGGCGCTGACAGGCGTCGGCCCTTATGCGGTTGAGCCGATCAATGTGCTGGAACGTGAATACGGTGAAATGGCGCTGAAGCTTTTGGTTGCGGGCCTGTTGGTGACACCCTTGCGGCGGTTGGTGGGTGTGAACCTGATGAAGTTCCGGCGCGCGATTGGTGTGACGGCCTTTTTCCTAGTGCTGGCGCATTTCCTCGTCTTTGCCGTGCTTGATGTCCAATCGCTGGAACGGGTTTGGACTGAAACGATTAAGCGGCCCTATGTGACCGTCGGGATGTTGTCCTTCCTCGGGCTGATCCCGCTGGCACTGACGTCCAACAACTGGTCGGTGCGCAAACTGGGTGCGGCCACGTGGCGGCAACTGCACAAGCTGACCTATCCGGTCGCGGTACTGGCGGCGGTTCACTATCTGTGGCTGGCCAAGGGGTTTCAGCTGGAACCGCTGATCTACACTGGCATCATCGTCGGCCTAATCGCATGGCGCTATTGGCCTAAACTGGGTCAGGAATCCCGCGCTTGACGCAAGAACGAAAGTTCTCCTAGAGTCCGTTCATTCTAAAGAACTTTTTGAACGGAAAACGAAATGAGGCTTTTGACGAGTGCCCTAGTTGCGGGGCTTACGGTTGCTGGTGCGGCAAACGCGGCGGCAATTGATCTGACAGATAACACCTTTGCCAGCGTCGACTACGTCGATTTTGTGCAAGGCCCCTTGGGTCCGATTGAGGCGTTTACCGAAATCTCAGACGGTGTGACATTCAGCTTTGCAGCGCTGAACAACGGCCAATTCCGAAGCGTTGGAACTTGGGGTAACGGCACCTCAAATGCGAGCGGCCCATTCGGGCTGAGCTTCGGCGGCGGTGGCGGTGAAACAGCGGCTTTCACGCTGTCAGTCGATCATGACGTGACGCTGAATGCATTTCTGGGATTTGCGCAACAGTTCAACACTGGTGCTATTTTTGATGTGACCGGTACTGGCGTAAGCTCAACCGGCAACGCGTTTTCGACAAGCGGGTTTCTGGCGTCGGGCATCCCCGTCCTAGAGGCTTTCAATGGCGGTGCATTATCTTTGACGGCTGGCACAACCTACACGTTTGCGACAACCAATAGCGGGACAGCCACCCAGAGCCACCTGACAAGCCTCGACTTCACAAAGATCCCGGTCGGTCCGATGGCGGACGTCCCGCTGCCTGCCGGGATGCCGCTGTTGCTTGCGGGTCTTGGCGCGCTGGGGCTGGCGAAACGGCGCAAGCGCTAATCCAAGTTTCGACATGTATATAGTGAGGCGCGGTCCGATGGGGCCGCGCTTTGCATTTCCGGCATTCCACACGCGGGAATGGCCCCCGTTACTATCTATTGAGCATTTCGCTGATAGGGTCGGGCCATGACATTGTCCGCAACCCGCCGCACGATCCTGCTGACCATGGCGGTCTTTGCGTTGCATCCGCTGTCCTTTGGGGCGTGGCTGGCGCTGATCCCCGAGGTCAAAGCGATTTTGAACCTCAACAAGGCGGAACTGGCGCTGGCACTCTTGGGGATGCCGGTGGCGGTGATCCCGACCTTGCAACTGGCCAGCCGGATCATCCCACGCGTTGGACCCAGGCGATTGCTGATGGTGGGCTTTGCAGCGCAGCCCGGCGTCGCGATCCTGCCGTTCATCGCGGACGGCCAACGCGGGCTGTTCGTCGCCTTGCTGGCAGTCGGCTTTGTAATGGCATTTATGCAAGTGGCGCTGAACGTCTATGCCGGGCGTTTGGAAAAGCAGTTGGGCGTCACAATCATGAGCCGCTGCCACGGGCTGTGGGCGCTCGGACTGATGACAGGATCGTTCTGCGTGACCTTCTTTGTCGCAAACGGGCTGATCACCGCAGAACTGATGATCGCCGTGCCCTCTGCTGTGGCGGGCATCATCGTCGCCCGCGCAATGACACCGCTGCGGGGCGCGAACGACGGCGGCTTGCCGCCACCGCGCCGCAAACTGCACCAGATGCCGGCGGCGCTGTTCGCCATTTCGATCTTTGCGCTGGCGGTGGCCATGACCGAAGGCGCGATGTCGGACTGGGCCGCCATCTATATGGCTGAACGCTTGCCGCCCGGCGCTACGACTGCGGGTCTGGCTGTTACGGCCTATGCGGCGTGCCTTGCGGCAGGGCGGTTACTGGGTGATGCAGCCAAACGCTGGCTGGGGGCAGTGGGATTGGCGCGCGTCACCCTATGCCTTGCGATCCTGGGTCTGTTGATCCTGCAACTGCCGTTGCCGATTGGTTTTGCTTACGCGGCGTTCGGCCTGATCGGTCTAGGTGTGTCGGTGGGGTTTCCACTGGGGGTCTCTGCGGCGGCGGCGTTGGACGATGTGCACGAAGGGGCGAACATCGCCATCATGTCCTCGGTCGCGATCTGCGGGTTCTTGTTTGGGCCGCCGCTGATTGGGTTTCTGGCAGAGGCATTCACGCTGGGTGTCGGATTGCTGGCGCTTTTGCCCGGCTTGATTGCGGGCTTGTGGCTGTGCGGCGCGCTTGCGCCTGCCGAATCCACCGATTCCACTAAATGAATCGCAAATCACACCAGCGAGTCGCCCTGATCCGGGGTGAATCACTGAAATCCGGCAACCGACGACAAGTGAATCGGATGAATCGCGGCGATTCAGCTGTGATTTGACCAATTGGTCAGCCCGAGTCTGAGGGAGTCTTGTGGGTAAGCTGGTGGATAACCCAAAATCTGGGGTGTTCCGTTTTCTTTCCGCCTAAGAAAATTGCGATCCGACCCTAGGTCGGCGACGAATTATTGCCCTAAACCCCCTAAAACATAGGAAAAA